>JBJKRP010000001.1:0-4174 GCA_046704565.1 Ignavibacteriaceae bacterium
ATTTACCGCACGTCTGCTTGGCGGAGCGAAAGAATTGCCGCCGGAAAAAATCAGAGAGCTTGTAAATTTATCAAAGCAGAATTACGGACTGGATGTGGACGAAAGGAATATTTATTAACGCGGCATGTTTGCATGGATGCATGACTGAATGCAAACATGCTTTTGGGATTGATTGCTACGCCGCGTTTGGTATACTCGATGCATGAAATAGAATAACGTATAAATAAAATTTAGGAAATTAGCTTTAATGATGAATAAAAAAGATTTAGTAGTTGCACTTTTATTGGGCGGAACATCACCGGAAAGAGAAGTATCAAAATCATCGGGAAGCTCTATTTACAGGGCGCTGACTTCACTTGGATATAAAACTATTTTGATTGACCCGGCATATGGAAAGCATCAGCCGCATAAGGAAGAAGATTTTTTTGCTGCGAAGGATTTCGCGGAAATCTCAAACAGGAATTATGTTGAGGCAATCAATTCAAAATTGTTTGATGAGGTCGACATCGCATTTCTTGCGCTGCATGGAAAGTGGGGTGAAGACGGAACAATACAATCGCTTCTTGAGTTAAGAGGAATAAAGTACACCGGCTCCAATGTCGTTTCCAGCGCAATGTCGATGGACAAGATAATGTCTAAGATTTTATTCAAGCATTATGACATTGATACGCCCGAGTGGATTGAAGTCAATCAGCATGAAAAAGAAATTGATGTTAAGAAGGCAATAAAAGAAAAGTTCGGCTTTCCTTGTGTCGTCAAACCGAATGACCAGGGCTCGACCGTAGGCTTAACAATATGAAAGCATGAAGATGAGATTCACAAGGCTTTGAAGCTTGCGAGAGAATTTTCGAATAAAGTTTTAATCGAAGAATTCATCGAAGGACACGAAATTACCGTCGGCATTCTTGATAACAAAGCTCTGCCTGTACTTGAGATAAAACCAAAGCACGGCATTTACGATTACGAATGCAAATATACCTCGGGAATGAGCGTGTATGAAGTTCCGGCAAACATTCCGGAGTGGGTGCAGCTTGAACTGCAGTCGCAATCGCTTAGAGCGTTTGAAGCCTTAGGCTGCAGCGTTTACGGAAGAATGGATTTTAGATTAAGCAGTGATTATAAAACCTATTGCCTCGAAGTCAATACGCTGCCCGGAATGACGTCGACGAGTTTGGTCCCCAAAATGGCAAAAGCCGACGGAATTTCTTTCGAGGAATTGATAGACAGAATTATAAAGCTTAGCTTATAATGAGCATCTTAAAAAACGGCAAAATTAAATATGTAATCTTCGCTGTATTTTTTTTAATCGGATTAGTATATCTTTTTGTAAATAATTCCGGAGTAATAAAATATCTTAAGCTGAAGCAGCAGGTTAATTCCCTTAATCAACAGATTGACAGTGTTAATGTTGAAAATAAAAGAATCAAGAATGAAATTGATTCTCTTCAAAACAAAGTTCCGGCAAAGATTGAAAAGGTTGCGCGAGAAAAGTATAACATGATTAAGAAAGGGGAAAAGAAAATTCAAGTGATTGAAAAGTAATTGAAGATTGAATGGAAAGTTGGAGATGGACAAGGTAGAACTTCCTCAGATTCCGTTAGCCGAAAGAGTTCGTCCGAAAACTATCGATGAATTCTGCGGACAGCAGGCTTTGCTCGGCAAAGGCAAACCGATAAGGCTGATGATTGAAAGAGATACGCTTAGTCCGTTTATTCTTTGGGGACCACCGGGAACCGGCAAGACTACAATCGCACAAATTATTGCCGAACAAACAAAATCCGATTTCCACCAGTTGAATGCAGTCTCATCGGGTGTTAAAGACATTCGTGAGATTATTGAAATTGCTTCAACAAATAAATCATACGGTAAGAGAACAATATTATTTATCGATGAGATTCACCGCTTCAACAAAGCGCAGCAAGATGCTTTGCTGCACTCGGTTGAAGCCGGTCTGATAACACTGATTGGCGCTACTACGGAGAATCCTTCCTTCGAAGTGATACCGGCTCTACGTTCAAGAGCGAGAGTTTACGTTCTTGATGAATTATCAAAGGAAGATTTGCAGACTATTCTTAAAAGAGCAATTGAGAAGGATGATTTTCTATCACAATTAAAGTTTGAGGAGATTGATGAAGACTTCCTGATTTTTCTTTCAGGCGGAGATGCGAGGATTCTTCTCAGCATTTTTGAAGCCGCTGTAATTTCCGAGTTGTCGGAAGTCAAGAGGGAAGAAGACGGCGCAGTAATAGTCTCGAAAGAAGTTCTTGAAAATATTGTCCAGAAGAAAAATATTGTTTATGATAAAGGCGGAGAAGAGCACTACAATGTAATCTCCGCTTTCATAAAAAGCGTAAGAGGAAGCGACCCGGATGCCGCGCTTTACTGGCTTGCAAGAATGCTTGAAGGCGGCGAAGACCCTTTGTTTGTTGCACGAAGACTGATTGTGCTTGCTTCCGAAGATATTGGAAATGCCTCACCGAACGGACTTGTTCTTGCCGAAGCTGCTTTTAGTGCTGTGGATAAAATAGGAATGCCGGAAGCAAGAATTATTCTGGCTCAGTGTACAACTTATCTGGCATCCTCGCCAAAGAGTAATGCTTCTTATCTGGGAATTGAAAATGCTTACTCGGATGTAAAGAATAAGCCGTTATTCCCGGTGCCGCTCCATTTAAGAAATGCACCGACTAAACTGATGAAAGCTATCGGTTACCATAAAGGCTATAAATATGCCCACGACTTTGATAACCATTTCGTACTTGAAAATTATCTGCCTGAAGAGTTAAAGGATACTCAATATTATTTCCCGACAGAAATTGGTCAGGAAAAACATCTGCTGGATAGATTGAAGGCTTTGTGGAAGGGAAAAAAGAAATATTAGAGCAGCGCGAACATTTTGCCGGGCAGCTGCTTTACCAGACCTTTGAACTCGAGCGAAAGAAGATGAACAAGGCAATCTGAAGTTGAGAGATTTGTTAGTGCAGAAATCTTGTCTATTTGAACCGGCTCGTTTCCAAGAACATTTATAATCTTTTCTTCAAACAAATTCATTTCTACCTGCGGCTTGGGGATATTCTTTCCTATAACAGGTTTCAGCTTCAACTCCAATTCATTAAGAACATCATCGGCATTGCGGATGAGCTTTGCTTCGCCTTTTTGAATTAAAATATTTGTGCCTTCGGATTGTCTTGTGCCAAGATTTCAGGGTACTGCAAAAACTTCTCTATTCTGGTCAAGAGCAAAAGATGCGGTCTGCATTGCACCGCCGTTAACTGCGGTTTCAATTACAACTGTACCAAGACTCATTCCTGAAATTATTCTATTTCTTCTTGGAAAGTTCTGAGCGTCCGGTTTTGTTCCTAACGGAAACTCTGAAATTACACAGCCGTTTCTTGATATCTCATCGAATAGCTTTTTATTTTCCGGAGGATAAATGACATCAAGCCCGGAACCGATGATTGCAATTGTTCTGCCATTATTCTTTAACGCTGCCGAATGTACGACGGAATCAATCCCTCTTGCCATTCCGCTGACAATGGTAATATTTTGGTTAACCAATTCAGCGGCAATTCTTTCAGCCTGTATTTTGCCGTAGTTAGTCGGCTGTCTTGTCCCTACCATTGCTATAGAAAAGTTATCCGCTTCTATAACGCTGCCTTTGATGTACAATATAAGCGGAGGGTCGTAAATCTTTTTAAGAATAGAAGGGTAACTTTTATCCCAGACAGTTATTAGAGATGCATTCAGTTTGGAAAGCTTTTCCATTGTCTTTTTGGTCTCGGATAGACTTTGATCAAAAAGTTTCCGGCTCTGATGGATCCTCTTCCCTAAGTTGCCGCTTATCCCTTCAACAGTAAGAATGTCATCAAGCGGAGATTCTATTATCTTTTCAAGTGAATGAAATTTAGAAAGGAGGTTTCTAATTCTACCCGGACCGATTCCGTCAATAGAGAGAAGGAGGTTTAGCCTCGCAAGGTCTTCAATATCAAGTGTAGCCAATTTGGAAAATGATTTGTTTAAAGCCTATCCGGCTGTCTGCCGGTTCCTATTAAACTCTATTTGATCTACAATTGCAACGATCATTGTATGGACAGGCGCTTTGCGGTGTCCCAGAATTTGTTTAACTGCCGAGCCTTCCTGAACAACAAGAACGGTATCTCCGATTCCGGCATCAATC
>JBJKRP010000002.1:0-3410 GCA_046704565.1 Ignavibacteriaceae bacterium
GCCCTGAAAGAGCCTTTAATTACCGAAAGCCAGAAAATTGTTTTAGATTTTCTTACGGTTTTAAGAAGCCAGCTCTTGCCGTCGTTATAATACCTCCACTCATGCGTTATGTCCGGATGCTCGGAGCGAATATATTCGAACAACAAATTCCATAGCACTTTTGTCTTCCCTATATGGGAGAAAATTATTTCATCCGCCGGATACTGATTTTTATCGGTTAGTACAGGCTGTTCCATACTTCAGTCCTTTCGTTTTACTTTGAACCTTAATACCGTTCTCAACTTTTCGGACGGTACTTTTCTTGCATCGGATAAATATATTTCCCGGTGTGTTTTTGATACTCTTGCCAGATTATTTTCGGTACAGAATTCTTCCATCACCTTAAAGCTTTCAGGCTCGCTGTCGTAGCTTCCAACGTGCAGCATCTGCACGCATTCCCCTTCTTCATAGGATATAAACTTAACCCTTTCAAGTAATTCGCCCGGTTTTTTCTTCTTTGTCTTTTCAAGTATTTCAAAGGCAAATTCTTTTGTTACAAATTCAGGCTGTCTTATCATTAAATTAAAGACAAAGGTATTTTTATCTAACTTCCCCGAATAATTTTTCTTGGCTTCCTCGGTTATATCCCATATCCCTTCCAGGGGATAAACAGTATAGTCAAAATAACCTTTCGGCGCCGCTCCTGATTTAGGAGACATCTTTACGCCGTAAGCCAAAGAATAAAAAGCACCAATATAATTCCCAAAAGACTCGTCATTCGGATTTCCCTGCCCTTCAATAGAATAAAAATTAAACGAAGGTATCTTTATTAATTCAGGCTTAGCTTTAGGCAGGTAAATATTCTTTTCTGTCTTCTTCCACTCATATTTCATATTAAATTTTCTCCTTTTAATTTTCTTTTTTTAGATGCTCATTTCCGCCCGTACTTCATAATGCTGGGAACGCTTGTCGAAATGCGAGAGCACTCCCCTTGCCTTCGGCGGCACAACACAGGCTTCGTAATCTTCGCCTGCGAATACGCGGACAGCATCCAGGCTGTCAAACCACATTACAGTTATAAACTCCTCCTCGCTTTCAAGCTTCCGCCTGAACAACTGGATGCCTTTATAACCTGCTATTTCCCGGTCCCTAATTCCTGTAAAGATTTCTTCTTTAAGAAGCTTTTCATAAACGTCTGCGTTTGCATGCGTCGTATAGCCATGCCAGATCCGGCTAATCATTTTATTATCCCTCCGATTATCTTAAAAAATAATTTAACTGTCAAACAAACATTTCTCTTTATAAATTAAATTGCAGCTACTTATTTATTACAGCCGCGCCCGCCCTTACAGCCACGGCAACAGCACCTTTGATTTATATTCTTCCCATTTACTGCCGAACTTTTCGGCAAGCTTTTTTTCTTCCTCAGGCGAATATTTCCGGCTTCCGGCATACATTAAACAGCCGATCACTATCCCCAGCCATGAATTGCACAAGAAACCGAACCACGGAAGCACAAGGAATGAAAAGTTTATATATAACGGATGCTTTACCAAAGCATATGGTCCGGTTGTTATTAATTTATTTTTGGAAGTTTTTGTCAAAATCAATAAGGCGGACCATAACCAGATTACAATACCGATCGAGAGCATTATGATTGATAATATTGTTAAGTCCAATTGCGGTCCCCCGACGCTGAACCATTCTGGTCTGAAAGCGTTTAATCCTAACCCGGCAACAAGGAAAGGAAGTATAAAAAGCGTAATCTTCTCACCGCTGCCGATTAATTCTTTTAAATTCATTTTTGTATAATTAAACCTTAAAGCCTTTAAGAATATTCTTTGAAAATCAGTATATCCATTGCTTCTCAATAAAACTATTTTCCACGCAAGCCCGCCCTATAACAACCCTGATCCCAATACCCAATTACATAATCAAATTTTTCTTGACGGCAACTTAATTAAATTATTTATATAAGTAAACAAAAAGTAATATTTAGCGGCTTCAGGTAAATAAGCTGACGTCTATGTATCTCCTTCTCTTAATAATTGTTTGAAATTCTTAATCGAAAGTATTGATACCCTTTTTGTTTCTACCCGGTAAATGATTCTATATTCTCCTTCAAATACTTCGCGTATTTCCTCTCTATTTGCTTCCGGTACTATCCTCTCCCTTAATGGATTTTAAGGAAGTGCCTCAACTTTATCAAAAATCTTTCAACCATCTTTTGTGCAGCTGAAGTATTATCCCTCGAAATATATTCAAATATTTGATCTAATCGCTCCATTGATAAGGGAGATCAGGATATTTTCATCTTTTCTATTTACTTGCATTTACCATTCCCACTCTTCTTCGTTCCAACTATTTTTTATAGACATATCATCAACATCTAATGTCGTGTCATTACCTTGTTCGGACATTAAGCGAAAGGCTTCAGACCAGCCTTTTCTTGGTGTATTTACCGGACGAGTTATTAGTTCATCTTCTCCTACTTCAATGTCTACCTCTTTTCCCAGACCGCTGTGTTCGAGTATAGATTTGGGAATCCTAATTCCCTTCGAATTGCCTATTTTAATGACTTGCGTTTTCATGCTTACAATGTAATTACAGTAATTTAGAATTTCAACATCTGTTTTGTGCTTTAATGATTTCCTTTCCCTATTGACTAACCTGACAACTTTGCCGCTTACCAGCTCGCCTCGCTTGTTGAAGCGGGCAGCCCGCATGGAGGCTATGCCGGAACAACAACCCCGACTTGTCCCGGCAAATCTCGATTTTATCGAATAGCCGTCAACTTAACAAGCATATGTTTTGCTATTTCCCTGAAAGGGAAAAATATATTAGCCTTGGGTAACACCCAAGGTTAAAAAACAAAAAATAAGTGTTTTACTCTGAAAGAGTAAAATAACAGGGTCGTTATTATCTCACTCTTTCAGAGTTATAGTTCAATTGGTCAATTTGTTAAGTCGGGGTCTTACCCCGACCTGATTTATGTAACCCCTTCGGGGTTAATAGATATCTTTATTTAGACTCGCTGCTTTGAGCAAGTTAGCTCGTTAGAGTCCGGTTGAGCCCACAATAATGGCGTTGCCATAAAGTTTTTATCAACGAACTTTCGTGTAGTTTTTATTTACAGAAACAAGCTAAACACTACGGCTTAATTCTTACCCCTCAACTGGAGTGAGTTCATTAGCAGCAACTTGATATTTCCAATAAGTAAAAAATCGGATTATGTTAGTCCATTTATCAACAAAACTTTTGGAGGTATCAAATGTATTACACCGGCATCGATCTTCACAAATTTACTTCTTACTTAACAACTGTCGATTCTTCAGGCAAGATTATTAAGCAGGCTGACATTAAAAATGTTAACCATAATTTTGTTCAATATTTCTCCGACCTCGGTAATGAGAACATCACTACCGTCGAGT
>JBJKRP010000003.1:0-6657 GCA_046704565.1 Ignavibacteriaceae bacterium
TATTTTTTGTTCGCAGCTATTTAAGCAGCAGCAGCTTTTTAGTTGACACATAATTGCCTGCATTCAATTGATAGAAATATATTCCGCTTGCTAAATTGCCCGCATCAAAATCAACCTTATAGGTGCCTGCAGGCTTTACTCCGTTAACAAGTTGAGCAACCTCCCTTCCAAGCACATCATAGACTTTCAGTGTAACATGGCTGAGCGCTGAAAGTTGATAGCTGATTGTTGTTGTCGGATTAAATGGGTTGGGATAGTTCTGATAGAGTTGAAAATTTGGTATTTTATTTTTAATAGGTGAAACCGCGCTGGGCGGATTGAAAGGTGTCTTCGCCATCCAGATGTCTTTCTTTCCGTTTTCGTAATGAATCCATATAACTCCGATATAAAGAGAGTCTGCCGGCTTATAAAATATTATATGCGGATTATAATCATCTCCAGGAGAATTAGAAATATCAGTAGGTGTATCAGAATATGAATAAACTGTTTGAAAGAATGTATCACGGTTAATGCCTAATGAGTCCGAATCGAATACCATAAAAAAAGGAGTATAACTGCCTGTCTTTTTTGTAAGAACAGGGAACATTATCGCATCCGGGTTTTCAAAGTTGCATGAATTATTCTTAGTAGTGTCGCTCTGGTTGAATACACAATGCCACCATCCGTTTATCAAAGTTTGAAAGGTTAGTCCTTGGAAATAATTAAAATGAGGGTTAATATTATCCGACCCGTTAGTTATCTTCGTGGTTGATAGCCGTGAGTAATAATAGCTTGCCTTGTAAATCTGTCTATCCGGTTCGCTTCCCTTCTCGTAAGCAATTTCAAATTCATTGGAATAATCCTGCTTTAAAATATCTGGGTTTGAACAATCATTACTATCAAGCTTAACAGGCGGTGAGTTTAATGAATTAAAATCCTGATAGTATATATTTCCGCTGTTCATCCACACTATATGGTTTGTGCTTATATCCGGAGTTATGTTATCGCTTGAAGTATCTCCTAAGTAAGTAACATTAGTCAAAGAATCATTAACTAATTCTCTAAATAAAATCTGCCAATGATTATTTACCTTCATCTGCCAGGCAATCCTGATGTTTGAAGTATTTCCGGCGACAGCAATTTTGGGGTTTGCAATTGGAGCTGTTCCCGAATAGATAAGAACATTTTTGGAAGAATCCGGCACCAACCTTCTAACATAAATTGAATATGTAGTATCCTGTTGATTTAACCAGCATAGGTAAGTGCCTGATGTACTATAAGACCCATAATTATAGACGTCAACGTCGGTATTGTTTCCTGGTAAGGTAATAAACGGTGAGGTAGTAAAAGTCTGAGCTTTAAGAATAAAGCTAAACAGTAAAGTAAATAAAATCTCTCCCGGTACATATCTTTTCATATCAGCCCCCGCTAAATTCAAAAGCAAAATAACTATAATAGTAACAAAATGATAGTAACTATTTTTTTGTATAAAGAAAAGATGATTCAGTATCTTTTATCTGTCGTATGCTCTTTATTACAAATTATTAGTGTGTAAAGCATTTACAGATTTAATTCAACTGTTGAAAGGTGTGTGGTCTTCTTTCTTACAAATGTTGATTGGCGGCAGTCCATTTATTAATGCTTTAGAACAAAGCTCTCGCCTGCTCGTCTGCGTGGTAAGAGCTTCTTACAAGCGGAGAAGACTCAACGATCTTGAAACCCATCTTCAAGCCTTCGTCTTTGTAGAATTTGAATTCGTCAAGAGTAACGAATCTATCAACAGGCAAATGCATTTTTGTAGGCTGAAGATATTGACCGATAGTTAGTATATCGCAGCCGTGTTCAACAAGGTCTTGCATAGTTTCGAGCACTTCTTCTTTGCTTTCTCCAATACCGACCATTATACCGCTCTTCGTTTTTAAATACCTGTCCTTGAACCATCTGATTAGATTCAGACTTCTTTCATACTTTGCCTGAGGTCTTACTACGTGGTAAAGCCTCGGCACCGTTTCAAGGTTATGGTTAAGAATGTCAGGCGGGTTTTGCATAATAACTTGAAATGCCGCTTCCACTCCTCTAAAGTCAGGGATAAGGATTTCAACCGTAGTATCCGGCATTGTTAGATTTATCAGCCGCACCGTTTCCTTAAAGATAAATGCGCCGCCGTCTTCCAGCTCATCGCGGTTAACGGACGTAATGACAACGTGTCTTAAGTTCAATTCCTTTACGGAATCGGCAACGCGTCTGGGTTCGTCAATGTCAAGCGCATTAGGCATCCCTGTTTTAATATTGCAGAAGCCGCAGCTCCGCGTGCATGTGTCGCCGAGGATCATAAACGTTGCGGTACGGTGGTTCCAGCATTCGCCTATATTCGGACACCTCGCCTCTTCGCAGACCGTATGAAGATGCTGGTTCCTCATCAAGCTTTTTACGTCGTTATAATTCTCTCCGTGCGGAAGCTTTACTCTTAGCCACTCCGGTCTCTTTCCTAACGGAATATTTTCCTTCTCAACTGTTTCTTTATATTCTCTTTGATGCTGATTGATTACCACTGCTTATCCTTATAATTATATTGACATTTAATTGGATGCATAGGGCAAATAGCATAGCGAAGATACGCTCTGCTCTATGCACTTTGCTCTTTTCAAATCTCGTTCTCACTAAAGCTTTCCAGCGTATCCTTAATCGATTTAAGGAATCTTCCGCCGAGCATTCCGTCGACCAAACGGTGATCATGCGTTAACGTCAATGCCATCGTCGGCTTTACTGCGATAGTATCAATGCCGTCGACTTCAATAACAACCGGCTTCTTAACAACAGTGCCTACACCAAGAATAGCTACTTCCGGCTGATTTATAATCGGCGTTCCAAATATGGTCCCGAATACTCCGTAATTCGTAATTGAAAACGTTCCGTTTGTTATGTCGTCCGGGGTTAATCTTTTTGTACGGGCTCTTTCGGCAATATCGCCTATTGCCCGCGCAAGTCCTATTACGTTTTTCTCATCCGCATTCTTTATGTTAGGGACAATCAACCCGTTCGGCTCAACAGCAACAGCAATTCCGAGGTTGATAAATTTCTTCTTCACAATTGTGTAGCCGTCAACAGTTGCATTAACAAGCGGATATTCTTTCAGAGCCTTAATACAGGCGTGAGCAACAAACGGCATATACGTTAGCTTCACACCCAACTTGCCCTGGATAGCATCCCTGTTGGCTTTAAGGAAGTTATAAATCTTCGTTACGTCCGCTTCAATCATGGCTGAAACATGCACGGAAGTATCGCGGCTGTTTATCATGTGCTGCATAATCTTCTGACGGACGTTGTCCATTGGTATCCGCTCGACTTCATGCGAGGAGTAAACCGGCTGCACACCCGACGTCGAATATGAAGAGGCTTTTACCTGTTCATAATTATCTTCACGGGTCTCATTCACTTGAATTTCTTCCGCGGCTGCTTCCGCGGCTGCCTCCGGTTCTTCTTTCATCCGCCCGCGGCTTTCAATATAGTCCAGTACGTCTCTCTTGGTTACTCTTCCGTCCAAACCTGTCCCGGTTATTCTTTCCAATTCATCAAAGCTGATGTTTTCTTTCCGGGCAATGTTCATTACAAGCGGTGATAGAAACTTATTCCCGTCATTGCCATTCTGATGAATCTTTTGTTCACCTGGTACCACTTTCGGCTGTACGGAAGGTCTTGCGGCGCTTTGTGCCGGCTGCGGTTTCATTTGCTCGGCAGGTTCAGTCCTATTCTGCTGCACAGGAGCCGGACGTTTATTTTTCAGTTCTTCTTTCGGCTTAACTGTGCCGCTTGCCGATAATCTTGCAACGATTGTCCCCACTTCAACCGTTTCCTGCTCGCCTACTAATATTTCCGCAAGAATTCCGTTCGACGGCGACGGCACTTCCGTATCAACTTTGTCCGTGCTTATTTCAAAAACCGTCTCGTCTTTCTTTACAGCCTCACCAACTTTCTTATGCCACTTGATTATGGTCCCTTCCATTACGGACTCGCCCATCTTCGGCATCGCTAAATCAATTAGATTCCCACCCGCGGTCTTTGCTTCTTCAGCAGTTATGGACACGGCTGCCTTTTCTTCATGAGGCTTCTGTTCCGGCGTCTTCTCCGCAGATACAGCCGCCCGGGATTTTGTCCCGTCTTTTACCGGCAGTGCTTCAGGCATTTTCTCCGCCGGTTTGGGCTGCGTTTTGGCTTCGCCGTTTACATCAATAGCCGCAACTACTGTTCCGACTTCGACGGTATCACCCTCGTTAAATTTAACTTCGGACAAAATTCCATCAGCCGGCGACGGTATTTCCGTGTCAACTTTGTCGGTACTTATTTCAAAGATGATTTCGTCTCTCTTTACGGAATCACCTTTCTTCTTGTGCCATTTTATTATCGTACCTTCGCTGACGCTCTCACCCATCTTGGGCATGATAATATCCATTGTTCACTCCTTCTAAAGGCTAAGGCATAGGCTGAGGCTAAGAACCCAACAGCTTGCTATAGCTTATTTATTTTCTAATTTCTTAATAATTGAATTCAACTCTTTAATTATTTCGGAAGTTGATTCAAGTAACTCATTCAAAATTGTTTCTTGTATGTAGCCTAATTTAAAAGCAACTACAGATTGGCTCATCAATTCGTAGCTGCTTCCTCTTGAAATTTTATAAAACCTTGTCTTGTCTTTTGCTTCATATCGTCCAAAGCCTTCTGCAATATTATGAGAAATAGAATTAACGGCTCGCCGGGAATCATCCGTCAAACAAAATCTCTCTTCGGCAGGAAAGCATTTGATAACCTTGTAAACTTTTAATAAGAGCTCAACCGATTTTTGCCAAACCGGCATGCTCATAAAGTCAGGATAATTCATTTTTAACTCCTTTTAAATTTGATAAAATGTTTAATATCCAAACTCTTACAAACCTAAAATCAAGAATGACTAACAACTTCCTTAGCCTCAGCCTTAGAATTCCAGCAATTCCTTAATTCCTTTATAAATCACCTCGCGGCTCGGCAGCACTACACTCTCCATTATAGGCGAATAAGGAATATGTGAATCCTTCGCCGCAATTCTCTTTACGGGTCCATCGAGCTGCTGGAAACAATTTTCCGCAATCCTGGCAGCTATCTCTGCTCCGAATCCTGCCGTAAAAGTATCTTCATGAATAACAATAGCTTTGTTAGTTTTCTTTACGGAATTGAAAATCGCTTCTTCATCTAAAGGAACAATAGTTCTGATATCGATTACTTCTACAGAATATCCTTCGTCTTCCAATTTTTTCGCAGCAAATATCGAATCCCACAAAGATGCACCGTAAGAGACAACGGTAATATCTGTCCCTTCCTTTACAACGTTTGCCTTTCCGAACGGAAGCAGGTAATCTGCGTCTGGTGAAGGAGACATTGCAAAGCTTTGCCGGTAAAGTCCTTTATGCTCGCAAAA
Source organism: Ignavibacteriaceae bacterium (assembly GCA_046704565.1). Taxonomy (GTDB): domain Bacteria; phylum Bacteroidota; class Ignavibacteria; order Ignavibacteriales; family Ignavibacteriaceae; genus FEN-1297. The sequence continues at coordinate 5,429 of JBJKRP010000003.1, forward strand.
CAAGACCGGGTCGTTTATTCTGCAGGCTGTTTTTAAAAGTCCTTTTGCATCGGCTGCGTTCGAAGGATAAGCAATATAAATTCCCGGGACATGTGCAAAGATTGATTCGATATTCTGGCTGTGATAAAGTCCGCCGTGGATGTATCCTCCGACAGCCACACGTGTAACAACAGGAGCCGTCCAGGTATTGTTTGAGCGGTAACGCATTGTTGCAACCTCAGATTTAAACTGCATGAACGCCGGCCAGATGTAATCCCCGAATTGAATTTCAACAACCGGTTTTAGCCCTGCCAATGCCATTCCTGTAGCAACGCCTACAATGCTTGCCTCAGCCAAAGGCGAATTAAAAACCCTGTCCCTTCCAAACTTTGTAGATAGCCCTTTGGTTGCAGTAAACACTCCGCCTTTTGCATCGGCAATATCCTCGCCGAAGACATATATCTTATTGTTTCTTTCCAACTCTTCCAGAAGCGCATGGTTAACAGCATCGACCATTACGACAGGTTTACCTGAAGGCTTTGACTTTTCATACTCAAGAGTGTCCTTAAATCCGCTTTCGTCATAGATATTTTTTACGGCTTCGTCTGCTGTTGGGTCAGAAGCTTCTGAAGCCAGTTCGGCGGATTGATTTATCTCTTCGTTAACGTCGAGCTTCAATTTCTCATACTCTTCTTTTGAAATAATGCCGTCGCTAATCATCTTCTTTGATAGTCTTTCAATCGGACACCGCTTCAAGTCTTCCGCAAGCTCTTTTGAATCGCGGTACTTCTTCTGGTCGTCCGAAGAGGAATGCGAAAACAGTCTTACAACATCGGCTTCAATCAACGCCGGACCTTTTCCTTCTTTAATATACGTGACTGCCTTTTGCACCTCATCATAAGATTGGTAAAAATCGGTTCCGTCTATTTTAATATGATGAAGGTTCTCATAGCCGCTCATCATTGCCGCTATGGAATGTTCTTTACCGCCGCTCTGTTGCTTTACATGCACCGATATTGCGTACCTGTTATTCTCAATAACAAAAAGGACCGGGAGCTTTTCGCGGCTCGCCCAGTTAACAGCTTCATGAAACTCGCCCTGGCTTGTCGTGCCTTCCCCGCCGCTGACGAAGGTAACATTCCTTTCGCCCCGCCGAACGCTTGCTAAAGCAGTACCAACCGCATTTAGAAATTGGGTCCCGGTCGGGCTCGACTGCGTCGGCAGATTGAGCTCTTTGCTTCCCCAATGAC
>JBJKRP010000004.1:0-2922 GCA_046704565.1 Ignavibacteriaceae bacterium
TGGAACTTCAGCGTAGGCAGTTCTCCATCCGCATCGGCAACTTTAGCCGTTTACAATGATGCTCTTGCCTCGCCATGGATAAATACATCATGGGGCTCGACTGAAGATTTTACAAGTAATGATCAAAGTTACCAGGGAAGTAGTTCTGTAAAGGTTGTGCAAAATGCATGGGGCGGGCTCAGCCTTCATTACGGGAATTGGGGCAGCAGTAATTCGATAGATACTAAAACTTACAATGCACTACAGTTTGCCGTATATTCTGCAGCGAATATTTCGTTGAATGTGCTTTTAGAGAATGACGGGGGCAGTTCTTTCCCTCAAATAAACTACGGAAAAGTCCCTGCAGGCACCTGGACAGTAGTAACAATTCCGCTAAATCAGCTTGATCCGAATAACAATTTAATTCAGCGGGTTGATATAATGGAAATGAGCGGAACGCAAAAAACATATTATATAGATAATATTAGTTTTATCTATTCTACGCTTGCTAAACAGCTTGCGGGAAATGACAAACTTAAAGTGGTGCCTAACAAATTTTCGCTTCGGCAAAATTTTCCAAACCCGTTTAATCCTTCTACAACTATTGAGTTCACACTTTCAAATAGAGCCCATGTAACTTTAAATATTTATAATATACTAGGAGAAAAAGTAACAACCCTGGTAGATGATAATTTAAGCGAGGGCGAGCACAGCGTTGAATTCAATGCAAATAATCTCGCAAGCGGAGTTTATATATACCAGTTGCGGGCGGGCAATATGGTGCTTCGGAAAAAAATGATGCTGTTAAAATAACATCGCATCGTTATCTATCGGTTAAAGAAGGAGCCGCATTATGCGGCTCCTTCTTTATCATATTGCCGGGATTACAATTATTTATTGTCTTTAATTTGAAATAAAAATTTTCGGATTACGGTTCTAATTCAAACCTATGAAGTTTATTATATAATGCCTTACGGCTTAATCCTAAAATGCTGGCAGCTTTCGATTTATTATTAGATACAGTTGACAATGTTTTTATAATAATGTCTTTTTCTGCAGACTTTAATGGCGTGCCGATCGGGATCCTAATAAAATTTTCCTTTTGCTTTATGCCGAGTATACACTCGGGCAAATAATTATTGGTAATAACCTCTACGGGACACATTATAACAACTCTTTCTATCACATTTCTTAATTCTCTTACATTGCCGGGCCAGTTATAATTAAGCAAATATTCTGTTGAATCTTCTGAAAATCTTTTTATCGGTTTACAGTGCTTTTGACAGAAGTTGTACAAGAAATGATTTACTAAAACAGGAATATCTTCTTTCCTTTCGCGCAGCGGCGGTAAGTATATTTCTATAACGCTGAAACGGTAGTATAAGTCCTTTCTTAGCTCTCCTGTTTCAATAGCACGCGGGATAGTTTTGTTTGTAGCTGCAAGCATTCTTACGTCAACATTTATTTCTCCCTTGCCGCCAAGTCTCCGGAATGTTTTAGTCTCTATTACTCTGAGAAGCTTAGCCTGCGTGTCGGGATTCATTTCTGCAAGCTCATCAAGAAATAACGTTCCACCGTTTGCCATTTCAAGGTATCCTGTCTTCTTTGAAATAGCCCCGGTAAAAGCTCCCTGCTCATGTCCGAACAGCTCATTCTCAAAAACATCCTTCGGAACGGCTGCACAATTAATAGCTATAAAAGGCAAATCTTTACGCGGGCTTTTGTGGTGTATTAGCCTTGCAGCAACATCTTTTCCGCTCCCGCTCTCGCCTGTAATCAATACCGGTGTTGTTGAATCTGCAACTAAATCGATCATAGAACAAATTTCTCTAATTATAGGACTGTTGCCTATAAAGTCAACCTTTATATTTTTAGAATTTGTATTCCCGTTGCCTTTGTCCATGAGTTTTTCAGTTAAAGCTGAATTGTTTACCGTCGTAGTTTTATCATCGTAATTTGCCATATTCTATTCTTCTCTTCTTTTTTGTTTCTGAATATATGTTGAGCCGAAGTCATAATTTGTAAAATCTTTCATTTCATCCCGGATAAATGCGGCTGAACTTTTCTTTTTATTTTGGGCATAGCGCCGGGAAACAGATCGTTCAATACCTTTGGTAAATCATTCGACAACGACGACTTGCAAATAAAGCCGTCTGCCGGTAGAGAATCGGATAAGATTTTAAATATTGCTTCTTCATGAATTGTAACTATTACGATAAGCTTCTCCGGTGTTTGTTCTTTTATTAACTTTGCAAATGTAATCCCATCTATGGCAGGCATTGAAACGTCAACCATAATTAAATCGGGCTTTAGCAGATGGGTCAAGTTTAAAGCTTCCAAGCCGTCTTTAGCCTCTCCAATTACTTCTAGCTTATTTTGTTTATTTAAAAGCTCAACAAAACCTTTCCTGAAACTTTCATTGTCATCCACAACAAGTACTTTGATGCTTTTCTTATTCATTTTTTAACCTCCTATTCAATTTTAAGGATAAGCAGACTTAGAGGCAATTGGCAGATGTATTGAATTTTTTCTAAATTGTTTTTGTAATCCTTTAGACATAATAACATTACAGGCTTCATTATTAATAATTACATATTCCTTATTATGTAGCCCTAATAGTGTTTCAGTGTTTGCACTTATCTTTGCCGCATAGCCGGCTTCAGTTATTAGCGAAAAAAAACTTAGATAGCCGGAGAATATATTTTAAGATAAAAGTTTTAATAATGCAGTCAACCTGTCGCCGCATTAGTAATGCAGGCTGTTTGGTAAAATAAAATTCATTTAAGACTATCGGCAAAGAAATAAGCGGATTATAACGCCGGGATATTAATTTCCCGCTTGCTTATTAGGAGGTTTAATATCGATTAGTTTATTTTGTATGGCATATTTTACCAATCTTGCAGTATCATGTATATCCAGTTTCTTCATTACGTTCATGCGATG
>JBJKRP010000005.1:0-9535 GCA_046704565.1 Ignavibacteriaceae bacterium
AGCCCTTGAATTCTTAAAGCCGCACAAACCCGGCATCGGAACTTCGATTGCTTATAAGGAGATTCGCAAAGCGGTGCCGCCTTTAAACGGCGACAGATTGATTTATGACGATGTGAAAAAGGTTGCATCTTTAATTAAAGATGATTCGATTTTGAATGCCGTAGAAAAAGTAACACATTTTGAATGAAAAATTATTTCATTTAGCAGCTGGTTCGAAATGATTTTGCTTCAGTATAAAAGATTTAGTTGATATAGTGTTTCCCTTTAAGTAATTTGCTTAAAAAATAATTGATTATTGTATCATATTTTGATAAGAAGAGTAAATTTTATCAAAAGGTATAGTTATGAGAGTCATTCCGGTTAATGTAGAGAACGGAATATTAAAGATTCCTGATAATTTAAGAATTCCACCTGAGGCGCAACTATCCATTCTTTTAACAAGGAAGGACGGGAAAGATTTTTCTTTTTTGGAAGGTAATAAAAGTTTTTCATTTCTTGAAGATGAACCGGATTTATATAGCGATACTGATATATTACCCGGTCGGAGAAATGAAGACTTTTCTAAATAATAAATGTTTGAAAAAGGTGAAATTGTATTAGCTAAATTTCCGTTTTCATCGTTAGAGAGTTCAAAACGGAGACCATGCTTGGTATTATCTAAGGGAGATTCCCCTGAAGATTTTATTGTAGCATTTATTACCTCGTCAAAGCTTCCTCCATATTTTAAATTTTCAATTATTATTTCTCCTGACGAAAAAGATTTTTTAACACCGGTCTTAAAGCCGAATCATTTATTCGAGTGGATAAAGTTGCTACATTGCATCAAAGCCTAATTAGCGGCGCCATCGGAAAAATTTCTCAACAGGTTCAGGATGAAGTACTAAAGAAGATAAAAGATTTATACAGGATATAAATGGAAATAATTTTTTTACTAATTGGAATTGCAACCGGTGCTGTAACAGCGTGGCTTTTCTTAAAATCCAAGATTGAAAGCTCAAAAGGAATTTCATCAGAAGAAGTAGAAGGCTTGAAAAATCAAATCAACAATCTTTCGGTTGAAAAAAGCAGAGTTGAAGAGAGAAGCACAATCATCGACGAGAGTCTTAAGCAAACTGCTTCCGAGTTGAATTCCGAAAGGACAAAAGTCATCGAGCTTAATTCTACTCTGTCTGCTCTTAAATCCGATTATTCTAATCTCCAGGAAAGATTAAGCGAGCAGAAGGGCGAAGTCGAAAAGCTTCAGGAGAAATTTACCAAGGAGTTTGAAAATCTTGCCAATAAAATTTTAGAAGATAAGAGCAGCAAATTCACCCAGCAAAACAAGGACAATCTGGACCAGATTCTAAAACCGCTTAATGAAAGGATAAAAGACTTTGAAAAGAAGGTCGAAGATGTTTACGTAAACGAATCCAAGGATAGAGCAGGTTTGCGCGCTCAAATTATTGAGCTTGTTAAGCTGAATCAGCAAGTGAGTACGGAAGCGACAAACCTTACAAATGCACTTAAAGGACAAACAAAAACCCAGGGCAACTGGGGCGAGTTTATACTTGAAAGCATTCTTGAAAAATCCGGTCTGGTTAAAGGCAGGGAATATCTCGTTCAGGAAAGTTTAACCGCAGAAAGCGGCAAACGGTTCCAGCCTGATGTGCTGGTTATGCTGCCGGAGAATAAAACGATTGTTGTCGATTCAAAGGTTACGCTGATTGCTTATGAAAGATTCTGTTCTGCTGAAACCGATGAGGAAAAGTCATCTGCATTGCGAGAACATATCTTAGCGATTAAAAATCATATCAAGAATTTAAGCTCGAAGAATTACCAGCAGCTTTACCAGATACAAAGCCTGGATTTTGTTCTGATGTTTTTACCGATAGAGCCGGCATTCAGTCTTGCAGTTCAATATGAAAACGGAATCTTTAATGATGCGTTCGAGAAAAACATCGTCATTGTAAGCCCCTCAACGCTGCTTGCAACACTTAGAACAATTGCCAGCATCTGGCGGCAGGAGAACCAAAATAAAAATGCTCTGGAGATTGCGCGGCAGAGCGGTGCGCTGTATGATAAGTTTGTAGGCTTCGTCGATGATTTAATCACTGTCGGCAAAAAAATAGATGACGCAAAAGGAAGCTATTCGGATGCGATGAAGAAGCTTCATGAAGGAAGAGGAAACCTTGTAACCAGTGCCGAAAAAATAAAAGCACTCGGTGCCAAGGCAACTAAATCTTTACCGAAACCGCTGCTTGACAGGACGGATAATAACGGAGAAGATTTGTTAAACTGAAAAGAAGGGGATTCTGAAGCAGTTGATGTAGTCGAAAGGAATCTAAAATTTATCTTGTAATTTTAACGAAATTGAAGTATATATATTCTGTTAATTTATGACAAGAGTTGATTAAATGGAATCGATAAAGATTATTACAAAAGTTAAAAATAACCAATTGCATTTATCTATCCCTAAAAGGTTTAAGACTGAAGACGTCGAAGTAGAAATAACACCTTTAGAAAAGATTACTGACGACGACTGGAAAAAAGATTTTAGCGAAATCTCGGCGTGGGATATAAATGAGGAAGATATCAGGATTAAATCTTGGCAAATAAATCAATTCTAATCGATACTTCTGTTCTAATAGAATTCTTAAGAAATAAGGATAAAAGCCAGACTATTCTTTGGTCCTTAAAAGAAAAATATGTCTGCTGTGTTTCAAGTATTACAATATTTGAATTGTATTGCGGTGCAAAGTCTAAAATTCATATGCAGGATTTAGAAAAGCTTTTCAGATGGCTTAATGTATTGTCCTTTGATGAAGAATCGGCAAAAACTTCATCAAAAATTTATAAGGAACTAAAAGATGAAAATCAGTTAATTGAATATAGAGATATTTTTATAGCATCAACAGCAATTAAAAAAGAATTTGAATTAGCAACCCTAAATATTAAACATTTTGAACGAATCCGGCAGTTAAAACTTTTGAGAATAGATTTACCTAAATAGTATTTAGATTTTTACTATCCACCCATCTTCACAACTTTATCGAACTCTTCTTTTGTTACAGGCATTACCGACAGCCTGTTTCCTTTTTGAATGAGTCTCATTTTCTGAAGCTTCTTATTGTTCTTAATATCTTGCAACGTTACCTGCTTTTTAAATTCCTTGATAAGCTTAATATCAACCATGTACCAGACCGGATTATCGGGACTTGCAGATGGAAAGAAATGATGACTTTCCGGGTCGAACTGAGTGTGGTCAGGGTAGCCTTCTTTTACAATTTCACAGACTCCAGCAACTGCCAATATTTCCGTGCTGCTGTGGTAGAACAGAACACCGTCGCCGGCTTTCATTTCATCGCGTAAAAAATTTCTTGCCTGGTAATTGCGGACCCCGTCCCAGCAGGTAGTTTGGTTTTTGCTTTTCTTTAGGTCTTTTATCGAAAAGATATCAGGTTCGGATTTAAAGAGCCAATATTTCTTTGCCATAAGACTATTTTAGATTGTTCATAAGAAGTTTGTAATCAAATATAAATGCGAAGCTTATATTATCACTTGCTAAACGTCATTAGAGAAGTTTTGAAGACGGTATTTAATATCCGTCTAAGATAGTTTTGTAAATTGATATTCTATCCCCCGGTAGATATATTAAAAATCAGAATGTTAGGAATTATGAAAAGAATAATTTTCTTAATATTGGCTTCATTTGCAATTCTTACAAAGATAGATTTTGCGCAGACCGAAGGCGCATTTCAGATTGCAAGGCTTAAGTACGGCGGCGGCGGCGATTGGTACAATGACCACACCGAAGAACCAAACCTGCTCAATTTTGTTGCGCAAAACACGAACATAAAGGTAAAAGCCGATTATACCTGGGTCGATATTAACTCCGATGCAATTTTCTCATATCCTTTCTTATTTATGACGGGACACGGCAATATTTTATTTACAAAGGATGAATGCGACCGGCTTAGAAAATATCTTGAAGCAGGCGGCTTCCTGTATGCTGATGATGACTATGGAATGGACGCGTCGTTTAGAAGAGAAATGAAAAAGGTTTTTCCTGATAAGGACCTGGTGCAGCTTCCGTTCGATTATGGAATGTACCATGACCTATTTGATTTTCCCAAAGGTGTTCCGAAGACTATGGAACACAATGGCAAGCCTCCGCAGGGCTTCGGAATTTTTATAAACGGTCGCCTGGCGGTTTACTATACTTATGAATCAAACCCGAGCGACGGCTGGGATGACCCGGAAGTTCACGGAGTTCCTGAAAATAAACGAGAGGAAGCATTAAAGTTCGGCGCTGATTTGGTCGTGTGGGCTCTATCCAATTAAAAACTTGAAATTATATCTTGGGTACCGAATCAAAATATTATAAAGAGATAATTAACAAGCTTGAAAAGCTGGTAAGGAGAGAGTATGCTCTGGCTGCTTCAATCGGCATTCAGAAATCTCTTTTGATAGACGTGTTAATATTTTCTTTCTTTGTATTGATTGAGATGTTCGGGCATTTCTCTTCCGGCGCAAGAACAGTTTTGTATTTTATCTTTGTCTTTGCCTCGCTCGCTTCATTAGCCTTTCTTTTTGTAAATCCGGTTCTTAAGTACTTTAAGATTTTCACGAAGACAAATTATTATGAAACCGCGTCGAGGGTCGGTGAGAAATTCCCTGCGATAAAAGATGACCTTGTGAATTCAATGCAGCTTGTTTCAGGTGAAAATCCTGAGGCAAAGTATTCAAAAGGATTGATTGATGCTTCTTTTTATTACGCCTTCAATAAGATTAAGGACATTGAGTTCACTTCGGTTGTAAATTTCAAAAAGGCAAAGGAGCTTGCCGTTTACTTTTTCGGAACCTCTATCTTTTGCATAGTGCTTTTAGCTTTTGTTCCGGGGTTAAAAGCGGCAACTTACAGGCTTGTGAATTACGACCGCGAGTTTATTCCTCCTCCAAAGTTTGTTTTTGAAGTCGAGCCCGGTAATGCTAAGGTAACTAAAGGAGACAATATAAAAATAATGATAAAGGCTGAGGGACAGTCTCCAAACGAAGTCTCGCTTGCTATCAGAAATGCCGATGAGACTAATTTTGAAACGCAGGATATTTATGCTGATTCTCTCGGCAGATTTAACTACATTGTTCCGGCTGTGAGGTCTTCATTTAAATATTTCGCAGCCTCCGGAAATATCAAGAGCAGCACTTATGAAATAGAAGTAATCGACAGACCGATAATTAAAACGCTGAATTTAACCGTTACGTCACCAGCCTATTCTAAAATACCGCCGGTTCAGCAAAAGGATAACGGCAATGTTACTGCGCTTTTAGGAAGCGTGGTGGACATAAGAATTTCTTCGACAAAAGATCTTAAGTCTGCAAGATTTGAGTTTGGTGATACTACCACAAAGAATCTGGAGGTAAACGGAAACGAAGCCCGCGGCAAGTTTATTGTTAAGAAGGATGCCGGTTATCATATCATTTTGAAAGATGAAAACAACAATCAAAATATTGCACCAATTGACTATTCCGTAAAAGCTCTTTATGATGCTTATCCGACAATAGATATAATAGCACCGAACCGGGATGTCAATCTTCCCAACGATAACCGGGTTGGTCTGGCTGCAAAAATTTCCGACGACTTCGGTTTTACAAAGCTTCTTCTTCATTACAGACTTTCTTCATCAAAGTATGAAAAGATTCAGAAAGATTTTAAGTCTCTGGAAATTCCCATCAATAAAAATCAAACAGTGGAAGAAGCAGACTACATCTGGAATCTTTCCGAGTTAAACCTTACCGCCGAAGATGTTGTTACTTATTACCTCGAAGTCTTTGATAATGATGTTGTAAGCGGACCAAAATCTGCAAAGTCTTCTACTTTTGATATCCGTGTTCCTTCGCTAAATGAAATATTAAACCAGGCAAGCGATGTTCAGAACCAATCTGATAATGATTTGCAAAATACTTACAAAGAAGCTCAGGACTTAAAGGAGAAGCTCGATAATATCAGGAACGAATTGCGACAGGATAAGAAGGACATTACCTGGCAGGAGAAACAGAAGATTGAAAATGCCGCTGAACAGTTTAAAAAGCTGCAGGACAAGGTGAGCGATGTAAGTAAAAATCTTAATAAGATGCAGCAAAGCCTTCAGCAGAACGATCTGCTTTCTAAAGAAACGCTTCAGAAATATATGGAACTGCAAAAGATGTTTAATGAAATATCTAACGACGAAATGAAGAAGGCGATGGAACAGCTCCAGAATGCGCTGCAAAACCTGAACAGACAGATGACCCAAAACGCTATGGAGAAGTTCACTTTTAATGAGGAGCAGTTTAAGCAGACAATTGAAAGGACACTGAATTTATTAAAGCGAATCCAGGTAGAGCAAAAAATTGATGAGCTGCTTAAGCGTACCGAACAGATTGCAAAAAATCAAAATGATTTGCAGAACAAGACTAAGGATCTTAATTCTAAAAAGGCGGACGAGAAAAACCAGCTTGGTGAAAAGCAGAATGATATCTCGAATGAGCTGAAAGAATATCAGAAGCAGCTTGATGATTTGTCGAAAAAAGTTTCCGAGCTTAAAGATTTGCCGAAAGACCAGCTTAATCAATTAATGAAAGAATATCAGAAACAGCAGAATGAACAGCTTTCCGAAAAAGCTTCAAATGATATTAAACAAAGTCAGAGTCAGCAGGCTCAGCAGAATCAAATGCAGATATCTCAGAATATGAATAACATGAAGAAGCAGCTTCAGAATTTCCAGAAGTCGATGAAGCAGCAGGGACAGATGCAGGCGTTCAAAGACATGATGAAGATAACCGACAATTTGATAACTCTTTCGAAACAGCAGGAAGCCCTGGAGAATCAGACCCGGCAAATGGACCCCGGCTCATCCCGGTTTGATAAGAATGCACAGCAACAGGACCAGATAAGAAATAACCTAAACAAAGTAATGCAGCAGATGTCGCAGCTTTCGCAGAAGACCTTTGCAATAACTCCCGAGATGGGCAAAGCGCTTGGCGACGCGCAGCGGCAGATGGATGAGTCTATGCAAAGCCTTCAGAACCGGAACAGTAACTCTGCTTCATCAAATCAGGGCGAGGCGATGAAATCATTAAATGAAGCGGCTGACATGATGAAGAATTCAATGGAACAGATGATGCAGAACGGCGGACAGGGAGGCGGAGGAATGATGTCCTTCATGCAGCAGTTGCAAAAGATGTCCGGTATGCAGATGGATTTGAACAACCTTACGCAGATGCTTCAGAATGCAATGAAGGGAAGCCTTACAATGCAGCAGCAGGCGGAGATGCAGCGTCTTGCACAGCAGCAGGACGTCATTAGAAAATCACTTCAGCAGTTGAACAAGGAAGCAATGAGGTCCGGTAATGCGAGAAAAATTCCAGCCGACCTGAACGAGATTGCTCAGCGGATGGAAGAGGTTGTCAAAAATATGTCTGCGGACCAGCTTAATGAGAAGACAGTTCAGGAACAGGAACATATCCTCTCAAGACTTCTTGATGCGCAGCGTTCAATAAATGAAAGAGATTATGAGAATAAGAGAGAAGGTCCGATTGGCAAGGATGTTAACGTTCAATCTCCTGCTGAACTGAATCTGTCTTCGCAAAAAGAAAAGAATAAATTCAGAGATGAGCTTAACAAGGCTGTGCAGGAAGGATATTCTAAGGATTATGAAAATTTGATCCGCAGATATTATGAGGCTCTGGAAAAGGAGAGCAGTAATAATAAATAATGAGTAAGAGTTTCTAATCCGTTGATTCTGCTAATAATAAAAGCGATCGACGGTTTCATATAGATATACAGTTTTTTGAGCAGGGGGTAAAAAATATTTTTATACTTTTATTTTGAACTACAAACCGGACAACCTGCCCTTCGAAAAAAGATAATTGAAAAGCTATCATTGTTTGCCCTATCGCGATTTATTAACTATATTTCACCTATGAAAGCGGTACTATTAAGATACCGCAGCAAAAATGGAGAAGTGGAGTGGATGTTTTTTATTCGTGAAGCTTTTATTCTATTCTTTTCCGTCACTGTTTTATCAAGCAGCGCCGCCCAGCAGATTAGTGCCAAATCTGAAAGCTATAACCTTACAGCCGGAATTTCTCAGTCTTTAATAAATTGCATTGCACAGGACAGTACCGGGTTTCTATGGATTGGAACGCAGGAGGGTCTTAACTGTTTCGACGGGTACGAATTTAAAATATTTAAGAGCGATCCTTCCGATACCACTACTATTTCAAATAATAATATACGTGATATTTATGTTGACAGTGAGAATAATTTATGGATAGCTACTCATGGGGGAGGCTTAAATAGATTTGACAGACGCTCTCAAACCTTTTCTCATTTCAATTTTTCTGAAACAAGCGAGCCGGAAGATTCTCATAACATCATCACTAAAATAATACCTGCCGGGAAAAATGTTCTGTACTTAGGTACAGAAAATGAGGGGCTTATCAGGTTTAAGGTCGATGAAGGCAAAATGGTGAGGCTTTCTAAATTTAAAAGATCATCACCGGAAAATAGCATTACCGCGGTATTAAGAATTTCGGAGGATCATTTTCTATTGGGAACGGATGCCGGACTTTATCTATTTAACATTAGGACTCACACAAGAAAGATACTACTTCCAAAATACACTGCCCGAAGAAGAATTACGTGCCTTTCCAGGAGTAAAGATGGGAAAATATATGCAGGCACATTCTCAGGAAGAATCTTTGAGGTAAACATCGATAGTAGTTCCGGCTCAAATTCAAAATCATTCAAACAGGTTTTTGATTTTGGTGTTCCTGTAACAGATATCAAATATGATAAACACGGCGGTGCTATAATCGGAACTGACTCGAGTCTTTCTATTTTCAATGAGAAAGATTTGCAGCCGCGGCAAGCTTCATATTATTTCCGGGAAGACGACAGTATAATAAGACTGAGAGCTAATGTAATCTTTATTGATAAGTTTAAAGTTTTGTGGATTGGCACAATCAACAAAGGATTATTCAGGTTCGCGCCGGATTACAAAAGATTCAACATTCTTAACTTCTCAAAAAACCATGATAATGCTAACAACTCCGTCTGGTCTATTTTCAAGGAGACAAACGGAACAATATGGATAGGTACCGACGGCAACGGTATAATTAGAAAAAATTTGATGACGGGTGAAATAAGAAATTGGGGGAAAAGTAATTCACCTTTCAGCGTAAGCAGCAATTCGGTTTCAAGTATTGAAAAAGATATGAAAGGCAATCTCTGGTTTGGTACATTCGGTGCCGGAGTAAACTTGATGAAAAGCGAAGGCAGGTTTTATCGCTATCAGCATATACCGGGTAACGAGCAAACGATAAGCAGCAACCATGTATGGAAGGTATTCGAGGATAAGGCGGGTAATATATGGATCGGGTCAAGAGGCGGTCTTGACTGTATAACTAATACCAATAGAAAAATTTTCCACTACACACATGAGCACAACAATCCTTCAAGCCTAAGTAACAACAACGTTCTGACAATTTACGAAAGCGCCGACAGTACATTGTG
>JBJKRP010000006.1:0-7570 GCA_046704565.1 Ignavibacteriaceae bacterium
TTCAAAGGTACCGGCTAAGCGGATTATAATCGACGAGGACAGTTCATCAACTGAAACAATTCCCTTCGATGTATCTATTCTTGGACATAGCTTCACGGACGAAAATTCAACCGACTATTCATTTGTAGCTATAACAGAATCACTTTACCTTCACAACAAAACACTTCTGATTTAAGCCGCCTATATTAATTTCCTATCTATAGGTCTGTTCTAATCTTAAAAATAGAAGATTAGGAACGGATGAACTTTGTCTTTGGGAGCTAAGCAGGTTGCTGCTTACCCGTAAGGATATTTTATTAATTGAAAAGAATGAGAGGAAAGATGCTTGAAAGAAAAATAGTCTTCTTAGCAGTAATTCTATTGGCATTTGGAATGAAATATAATTATGCACAGACAGGTAAAAGCGGTATGCCTGTAAGGATGCTTTCCATTGATTCGGATATGCTCGCCAATAAATTTCCGGCAGCGGCAGTTCCTCAAATTGATCTAAAAAATCAGAATGAAAAGTCGCCGGTATTGGCAGCAGTTCAATCCGGCGTTCTACCCGGAGCGGGGGAAATTTACACAGGTTACTATTGGAAGGCGGCATTCTTCCTTGTAGTTGAAGCGGCGGCAATTACTACTGCGGCTATTTATACTCACAAAGGAGACTTTCAAACGGCATTCTTCCAGCAATATGCAAATGAACATTGGAGCGCTGCAAGGTATGCACACTGGACGATTAATAATATAAAATCCTTAAATCCCGATGTTGATCCTTCGAAGTATCACGTCTTCAACAGCGACGGCAGTGTAGACTGGAGCGGGCTCAACAGCCTTGAGACCGCAATAGGCGGAGGCTATTCTCATAACCTGGCTACGTTCGGAACGCAGGACTATTATGAAATCATCGGCAAGTATCCGCAGTTCAGTCACGGCTGGGATACATCTAACCCGAATGATACCGACTACCATATTTTAACGCCGCAGTTCTTATGGTATGCACATCAGAGAGGATTAGCAAACAGCTTGTATACTACCGGCAATACTGCAATCATCGCTCTGTATATAAATCATTTCTTAAGCCTTCTCGATGCCGTATGGAGTGCCCATTCTTATAATAGCTCTTTAGCATTAAGCATGAGAGTGAACAACTCAAATATAGCCGGACAGGTTGTGCTTACCCCAACGCTAAACTTAAGCTACGGGTTTTAGATGAAGACATTTTTATCAATATCAATTTTACTATCTACTTTGCTTTTATCAAGCTCAACAAACGCTCAAGATGCCAGCTACGGCGCATTCGGCGAAGCCTCGCTTAAAATTTCGAGGATGTCCGGGCAAAATGTAATATTAACCGGGGGGAGATTCGGCTGGGTTATAGACAGCAGCATAGTACTCGGCGGCGGCATATATGCTCTTGCAAGCAATGTCAAAACAAACATCATTGATCCTGTCAGCGGGCAACAAGTAATGCTCGGCTTTACTTGCGGCGGAGTAGAGCTTGAATATATATTTTTCCCCGAAAGCAGGATACACGCTTCCGTAGAAATGCTTTTTGCCGGAGCGGGTACAACTTACGGCATCTCTAATAAAAGCGTACAGCATACAAGCTACTACAGCCAAAACCTTCTTTTGTGGGAACCGCAGATTAATGTTGAAGTCAATTTAATATATTGGCTTCATTTTGATGCGGGTGTAAGCTACAGAATATGCACAACGCCCGGAACTCTATCCTTTTATGATACCGGAGGAATAAGCCTGAAAGACCTGGAAGGCTATTCTGCCATAATCTCGTTTAAATTAGGCAGCTTTTAACTTCTTACGAACATAATCAGTTAATGACATGAAAAAAAACTTTTTAAATATTAGACCGGTAAAATTAATTTGCCGGATGAGAGGGCTAATAGCCATAGTCTCGTTGGTTCTTATTATGACTATATCATCGAATTCTTTTGCCCAACAGTTATTTCCTAAATCTGATCCGGCTGAGGTGAGCCGCAGCCTGCCTGATACTTCAAATGCTTACATCCCATTAAATGAGTTTACCTATGCCGGAGATGAACGGTTTACTCTGGACGGCTCGTTGCCGAGAGCAGTAACGAAGATTAAGCCTGCCAATCTCGCAATATTAGGCGGAGTATATGCGGGTGCATTTGTATTCCTGGATTTATACCAGCGGCATGCCTGGTGGAGCGACCAGAGAGGCGGCTTTCATTTTGAAGAAGACTGGGTTTCAGCATTACAGTCTGATAAAGCAGGACATGCTTTCGGCGGCTATATGGCTTCCTATTTAATGAGCGAAGGATTAATGTCGTCCGGATTTTCATGGGATGCGGCAACTGTTTGGGGAAGTATATTCGGATGCGTCTATCAAACCTATGTAGAGGTTAACGACGGCTTTGCCAGACAGTGGGGGTTCAGCCCTTCGGACTGGTATTTTGATGCTATTGGTCCGACGTTCTTTCTTGCGCAGCATTATGTTCCCGCGTTGCAGAACATTACTCCTAAATGGCAGTACATTCCTACAAAGTGGCTGAACGAGCCGCAGATTGTACGCCCGAGTACTTTTATAGACGACTACAACAGCTCAACTTTCTGGTGGTCTGTAAATGTTTATAATCTGCTGCCCGGAAGATTGAAGCAGTATTGGCTGCCCTGGCTGAACGTAGCAGTCGGCTATGGCGCAGATGCAGTAGATGCTGTAAAAGATCCGAACCAGCCGCCGGATCAGCTTTCGCAGAGACGCTTTGTAATTGGATTGGATTACGATTTAATCCGGCTTCTGCCGGCAGGAGGACCATTCTGGAACTGGCTTAGACAGGGATTGAACTTCATTAAGCTTCCGTCGCCTGCAGTTGAATTCGGTCCCGGTGGAACGAGGTTTTCGTTATTGTATCCGTTTAGGATAAATATAGGCGGCGAAAAATTTTAGTTAACGAATTCTAATACGATGAGGCTCTACAATAATTAGTTTTCCTAAATAATCATTTATCTCTGGATGAGTGATAAAAAACTGTTTTAGTATAGCCATAATTTGTGGTATGATTTCAGGATGATTATTGACCTAAAGGGAAATTATGCCCTTATAATTCTGTGGTGTATAAGTAACAATATCGGCAAAGTAGCCATTCAATGAAATCAGGATTAAATCGAGTCCATTAGCTTTTGGAATATAATCTCTTAGTCTAAGAACAATAATTTCACTTTCTTCAAGCTTCTGGATAATGTAATTCGTAATGCAGTGATCGGCAAAAAACCTTAAGCTCATACTGCTATCTGAAATTCGGAAAGGTCACAGGCATAATCCAGACACGCTGTTATATGTTCTTTATTAATGTCGGGGAAGTCTTTTAATATTTCATCTACGCTGTTTCCTGCAGCCAAATATCCAAATATTAAGCTTACAGGAATTCTTGTCCCGGTAATTCTCGGCTTACCTTTCAGTACATCCGGAGTACTAACAACATATTCATTCCAATTAATTTTCATCGCAGCTCCTGCATAATGCTTCCAATAAATTTTATTTAATATACATTTTGACAAATCAATTTGCTAACGCGGTTATTTATTCTCTCAGCGTAGACTGTGTTTAAGCCCACTTGATTATATTATTAAGCCTGCTTAAATTAAATTCAAAATCATTCTTAAAAAATGAAGAACGTTTCAAAAGAAGATTACCTAAGTATAATATTCAAAAATCTAAGTCCGGACGGCGAGATAAAGCCGAACATAATTGCTGTCAAGCTTTCCATTTCTAATGCCGCGGTAACGGACATGCTTAAGAAACTTGCTAAAGACGGGCTGGTAGATTACCAACCCTATAAAGGAATACGGCTTACAACCGAAGGCGGGAATTATGCGCGCAACATGGTAAGACGCCACCGCATCTGGGAGATTTTTTTAACAAACATTGTCGGTATGCCGTGGGATAAAGTGCACGAGGAGGCTAACCGTCTCGAGCATTCGTCATCCGATGACTTGATAAACAGGCTTGAAGTAATGCTCAACTACCCAGAATACGATCCGCACGGTGATCCGATACCGTCGAAGGAAGGCAGGCTTCCCAAGTTAAAAAAGCACAGACCATTATCGGAACTGAATGAAAATGAATCGAGCATAGTAGTAAGAGTAAATGATTTTGACGAAAGCTTTCTTAAATACATTTCCAAGATCGGCGTAAAACTTAAAGAGAAGATTACAGTTATTGAGAAAAGACCGTTTGACAAGTCAATGGAAATTTTGGTTAACGGTAAGCCGTGTAATATAAGCAGCAAGCTTGCACAGAATATTTTTGTTGAAGTCAGGAAAAACTAAGCAGGGAATATGGGTAAGTGCAAATCTAAAACAGACCGTAGCGGGATATTATCAATTATTATAATTACTGCCGGAATCTTTTTACTTGCAAGTAATTCATACGCCCAAAATCCCGGAGCGATATATACCGACCGACCTGACATAACAGAATCTGCCATAGCTGTTCCTTACGGCAGCTACCAATTTGAAGACGGCTTTCTTTTTGAGAACCTATCCGGAAGTAACAACGGAGCTAATACAGACATTCATAATTATACGTATTCGACTCTTCTTGCCAGGATAGGCTTGTTCAGGAATTTTGAGCTTAGACTGGGGGGAGACTATCTGCACCAGGTGGCGAGTATAGATAATTTCACTTCAAGCAATTCAGGTTTTAATAACCTGCTGCTTGGAGGCAAGTACCAATTTACAAGAGAAGATGCAAACGGACAGGACCTCGGGTTAATACTCCAGTTCTATCTTCCGTACGGCGATAAGACGGTAAAGCCGGAGGGAATTGAGCCCGAATTACTTTTTGCATTCGGGAAAGATTTGTTTGAGCCGCTGTCTGTTTCAGTAAATATCGGGAGCCATTGGATCAGCGCAGAAAACAAGGCTGCATTTCTGTACAGCTCTTCTTTCGATATTGACATAAGTGAAAGTGTTGATTCTTTTTTCGAAATATACGGCGATGCTCCTTCCGGCGAAAAGGCTAGCTTTAATTTCGATTTCGGCGGCGCATACCGACCATTGAATAACCTTCAAATTGATGCTTCCGCAGGAATTGAGACCACTGCCGGACCGGATAACTATTTTCTGAGCACAGGTATTTCGTTTAGACTGCCAAGATAAATATGGGAATGAAAAAGTTAAAATGAAAAATATTTTAGACTCATCGATAGTAATTAATGATGACAAGACCAGAAGCCTTGCAGAAGAGACGCTATCCGGGAATTCGAAAAAAGGAGTTATTGCAAGGTTAGTGCCCTTTCTCGGACCGGCATTTATTGCAAGCATTGCCTACGTAGACCCGGGAAACTTTGCAACAAACATACAAAGCGGATCAGAGTTCGGCTATACGCTGCTATGGGTTATACTGGTAAGCAATCTTATGGCTATGATAATCCAGTCGCTATCTGCAAAGCTCGGTATAGCTACAGGAAATAATCTTGCAGAGCATTGCCGTAACCATTACAGCAAACCGGTCGTACTTGGGATGTGGATCTTGATGGAATTAGTCGCAATGGCAACCGATCTTGCAGAATTCTTAGGTGCTGCAATCGGGTTCCAGCTTTTGTTCGGATTCCCGTTAATTATCGGCGGAGTGTTAACCGCAATCTGTACTTTCTTAATACTCGGATTAGAGCGTTACGGCTTTCGTCCTCTTGAGATTGCAATAGCGGTAATGGCAAGCGTGATCGCACTATGCTACATACTTGAAACGGTGCTTGATAAGCCCGACTTTAAGACGCTTGTCTATAATTCTGTTATTCCAAGATTTACCGGAACAGAAAGCATTCTGCTTGCGACAGGAATACTCGGTGCTACTGTTATGCCTCATGCAATCTTTCTTCATTCTGCATTAACACAGCAAAGAATAATTGTAAAGCATCCGGATAAATTAAAAAAGCTTTTCAGGTTTGAAATTTATGACGTACTGATTGCAATGGGTATTGCAAGCTTTGTAAACATGGCGATGCTGATAATGGCGGCGGCAACATTCCATCAGCACGGCTATACAAACGTTGCGACAATTGAAGATGCTCACTTAACTTTGGTACCATTGCTGGGAACCGCTGCAAGCTGGATATTTGCCATTTCTCTTCTTGCTTCAGGCTTATCTTCATCTACCGTAGGAACGAGCGCCGGGCAGGTTATGATGCAGGGCTTTCTTCACAGGCACATACCCGTTTGGCTTAGGCGGCTGATTACGATTATCCCCTCGCTAACTGTAATTGCATTGGGGTTAGATCCGACAAGAACCCTGGTAATTAGCCAGGTAATATTAAGCTTCGGGCTGCCGTTCGCAATTATTCCCCTGATAATCTTTACCAAAGACAAAAAAATAATGGGAGTGCTGGTAAATAAAAAAATGACTACAATTTTGCTTTCATTTATTGCCGGTTTAATTATATTTTTAAATATCTATTTAATCTACCAGGTTTTATTCGTTGGATAACTCGATAATTATAAATTTACTGATTCCGCTCGATGGCTCATCTTTAGCGGAAGCCGTTCTTCCGTATGCGGCGCAGGTTGCCAGGAAGCTGAATGTATCCATAACTCTGCTTCATATAATTGAAACAGATGCACCAGAGAGAGTTCACGGGCAGCAGCATCTTACAAAGCCGGCTCAGGCTGAGAAATACTTGAATTCAATTGCGTCGTTAGAGATGTTCAAGGGTGTCGGAATAGAATTCCATGTACATGAAATGAGCGTGCGTGACGTTGCGAAAAGTATTTCGGAACATTCCAAAGAGTTGAAGCAAGATCTTGTAATAATGTGTACTCATGGAAGCAGCGGGATACACCAGATGCTGTTTGGTACGATTGCACAGCAGGTAATATCGCTGGGAATTACTCCGGTGCTTCTTATAAACCCGCTTCAATCTTATCCAAAGGAGGGATGTAAGCTTGATAAGTTTCTTATTCCGCTGGACGGCAACCCCGAGCATGAGCAAGTACTCGATTATGCGGTACCGTTTGCAAAGAAGTGCGAAGCGCAAATTGATTTATTTGTGGCAGTCCCGCGCTTTGGAAGCATGTCGGGTGAATTTACACAGGCAAACAGACTGCTGCCGGGAACTACATCAAGGATGATGGACATGATTGCAAACGACGCCGAAGATTACCTGGCAAAGCTTACTGAAAAACTGGAGAAGAGCGGAATAAAAGTAAAGGCAGGCTATTCAAGAAACGATCCTGCAGATGCAATTGCGAAAACGGCAAAAAAGAACAAAGCAGATCTGATTATTCTTGCGACTCACGGCAAGAAGGGCGCGGAAGCTTTCTGGGAAGGAAGCATAACGCCGAAGATAAGCAAGGCGAGTAAAGTTCCGCTTCTGCTGGTGCCGGTAGCGGGTAAATGGGTGTAGGATGTTGGTAGTTGGTTGTTGGTGTCTTGTCCGGTCTTTTTATGTGTATAAGGAAAAATCTTCTTTCTTTTTTAAATGAAGAAGAATTCATTTACAAAGTATACATTCCAAAATTTTCATACAATAATATTTAAATGAATCCCAAAAGAACAAGGCTGTTGAAAAGCGGTGCGGAAATATCCGGACCCGTAATTTACTGG
>JBJKRP010000007.1:0-9512 GCA_046704565.1 Ignavibacteriaceae bacterium
CGGCTTTTTTGCAAGCTGCTATCATCTCCTCACATTCTTTTACCGAAACTGCCATCGGCTTTTCGCAGAATACATGCTTGCCGGCTTTTGCAGCCCTGATAACATAATCGTGATGCATACCGTTGGGCAGCACAACATATACAATATCAATAGATTTATTATCGGCTATCTCGTCAAAGTTCTGGTAATTATAAATATTCTTATCCGGGACGTTATATTGCTGTTTCCATCGTTCGGCTTTTGCCGGAGTTCCGGTAACTATACCGCTTAGATAACACAGTGATGTTTGTTGTAGTGCCGGTGCAAGCTCGTGCGTGGAATAATTGCCCAGTCCCACCAGCGCAATTCCAAGTTTTTTGTTTTCAGTAAAAAGAGATTTGGGAAATGCCGGAACGGAAGGCAGCATAAGTAATGCAGAGCCTGCTCCTACAGTTGCAATAAACTTTCGACGGTTGTATTTCATTATAGCTTCTCCTTATATTTTTGACACCGTTAAACTTTCTTCAGGTTGTTGAACGGTAGGCTTTAGCGAAAATTTGCCCTGTATTTTACATGTAAGGGCGGATTTGATTAATGGGGATAGTAACAATACTTAACTGTTCCTATTGTTATATGCTTACTATTATTAACCTGGTATGCCAAAGATATGTTACCGGGAATTAATATCAAACAATATAATGGTCTGGCTTTTTATTGCGTGTCTTCAACGCTTAGGGATTTGAAAAAAAGCCCGGTCGAACCGGGCATTTTTAATATTAGTTGCGTTATTTCAGTAGAATTAATTTCTTCGTATTCGTAAAGTCTCCTGCTTGCAGCCTGTATATGTATACTCCGCTTGAAAGCATATATTTATCCGCTGAAAGTTGAACCCTGTAACTTCCTGCAGCCTGTTCTTTGTTAAGAAGGACTGCTACTTCCTGACCAAGTATATTATATACTTTCAATACTACTCTGCTTTGCTTTGGAATACTATATTGTATAGTAGTGGCAGGATTAAAAGGGTTTGGATAATTCTGTGAAAGCGTATATAAAGAAGGAACTTTATTTTCTTCTTTCACACCGGTTACACTTATTTTAGAACTATACACTCCGTTTCCAAATGTCCCGACTACTACAGTTCCGTCTATATCTCTTGTGTCTATCGTTTCAGCATCTATCATACCGATATTATCTGCGCCTTGCTGCACCCAGACTGTAGACGCTCCGTTTAATGCTGCAGTTGAATACAAACCCGTGCTTGTTCCGGCAAAATAAATTTTACCTCCGTCGGCATTTAGAATTCTTACGGAACGAACCGAAGGTCCGTTGCCGGTACCATCGGGATTCTGCTCAAGGTTTCCTGATACGGCATTCCATGTTGACCCGCCGTCGCTTGTATAAAATATGCTTAAAATATTATAATTGGAAAAAGCAACAAGCACATTATTTGCATCCTGTGGGTCGACAGAGATGCTGTTAATAAAGCCTTGCGGAAAATTGCTTCCCGTAATTTCTGTTGAAGAGGGATTACCTTGATCTGCATTTGTAATCTTAAAAAGCCTGCCGGCATTGGTTCCGTAATACATTATATGCGAGGGCTGCTTCGATATACCTAACGCACTAATACCGGCACTGGTATCAATGTTCGTAAACTCAGTCCAATTAATTGATGTGGCAGAGTCTGCCCCTATTGGTATGCTGAATAAATCCGAGTTTCTCCAGATATGAACGCCGGCAGCGATAAACATAATTTTACTATCCGACGGATCGAGGACATAAGGAGTGACAAACATAAATCCGCTTGCACCGTTCGGCTTTATCAACGCACCTTGCTGGTCGGATAATCTCCCCTCCATAATATTCCCGTTCTGAGTAGCAAAATATATATACTCGCCTCCGTCCGCAACTGCAGAAATACAGCCGTCTCCGCCATACGGCAATACACTCCAGCTTGAGTTTGCATTCCAGGTCGTATCCATCATATTTCCGTTGTCCTGCATGCCTCCGACAATTAAAGCTGAATTTGGGGTAGCATGGTCCACCGCAACGGAATAAAACTGGGTTGTTGAAAATCCGTTATTCATGCTCGTCCAGCTAACCTGGCTCGCGGTCGCATCATTGGTATAACTAATCCCTCCGTCATTTGCAGAGTAAACAACCTTTGTATCCGTTGGTAAAAAGTAAAGATCATGCTCGTCCGGATGCTGATTGGGATAGCTTGAAACATCATTTGCAGGCGAATATCCTCCGATCCAATTTGTAGAATCTATTTTTGTAGAAAAGCCGTCTGTAGTCCTGTATAAATTTGTTCCGCCTATAATTACAAAGTTAGGGTCGCTTGGGCTTACTTTTATAACCATATCATAACCGCCTTGCGAGGAATAGCCCCCAACACTCCCGGACCAATCCGGCAAATTGTTTGTTAAGTCCTGCCATTGAGTCGATGAGGCATCATACTTCCACAGGCTGTGATAGTCATCTGTACCGTTACCGGGATCCCCGGACATTCCGCTGCCCGGTGTATTTGCAATTATATAAAGAAGATTAGAATTTGTCGGCGCATTTGCAATTACTATTCGCCCATATAACGAAGGAAAATTTTGAGGCGTAATATCAGTCCAGTTTACGCCGTCGGTAGAATGCCAGATGCCTTGCGTTGTTCCGTTGCTCAGCGCAGCATAAGCGTCTCCTTTACTTGTTACTGCAACGCTTGTATAAATAGAAGAATTAGCTCCACCTCCGAGAACGGCAGTCCATGTTGTGCCTCCGTCTGTAGAACGGTAAATACCGCCGTAAATTGCGGCATAAACAATGTCCTGCTGGCTGTTTGAGGTATCTATTGCAATATTCCATACTACTTGAAAAGGATTTACAAAAGTCGGTGAGTAACTTGGAGCAGTAGATTCCAGGCGAGTCCATGTTACTCCGTCGTCTGTGGATTTATATATACCTGCGCCGAGGAAAGTAGTAAAACCGGCACCATTATCCGGCAGCTCCAGGTTAGAAGAATATTCGCCTGTACCATAATACCATGTGTTTGTTTTTCCTGCCCTTGTATCTTCCACTACACAGGTTACAGTTTGAACTGTGTCATTTGCCGGAGTTACTTTAGTCCAGCTAAGACCTCTATCTGTAGAGCGCCACATACCGCCGGTTGTACCGCCGGATAAAATTATATCCGGGTTATTAACATCAACGGCAAGCGCCCGCGATCTTCCGCCCTGGTTATAGGGTCCCCTATAAGTCCATGTAGTTGCCGAAAACAATGTGCTTCCTTTTTGAAGGGGCATGGTTTTATCGTTTGGAAGTGTTCTGGCAAAACTGCGTTCAAGAACAGAAATGTTTGCCGGAATTTTATTAGTATATGGATCTCTCAATCTCATAAATTCCCAATTTCTGCGGGAAGATAAGTCCTCCTTTGTTGTGTAAGAGTTATTGTAAAAACTCACTTTACCGGAACTATTTCTCTCAAAGATACTCTGAGCCGGATTTATGCCGCCGCATATAAAAAACACTAAAGCAACGTTCAAGAAAAAAAATCTTTTGTACATATTATTATCCTTTCAAAAACTCGTCTTTATCAAAATATTTTATTCGGTTTTCTTATACCCGTAAACAAGATAAACTTTTTCTTTTTCTTTACTAAACGGATTGGAAGGCAGCAGCTGGATATCAGCGATAAAAGATGAGCCTTCGGTTAATCCCGGAAAATTCTCTTTTAGCCCGGGAAAATTTTCTTTGTCAGTCGCCGCCAGCGTGAATGCAAATTTCACTTTCAAAGTATCTCCGTTGTTCAAGGTACCGCTGCCCGATCCGTAACCGATTACATTTTTTATTTTAATCCATGCAATGCAGGGAGCCTTCGAACACGGATCGCTGCTTATGCCGGATAATGTGGAATCGATTTTTATTACCTCGGCTTCCACCCTGCATTGCCCGGGCGGAATGTTTTGTGCTGTCCCTGATTTTCCGGCGGAAGCATTTCTACTTGAAATACAGCCGGTAATACTTAGGAAAGAGATGAGAAGGAGTAAAAGAAAAGTCAATTTTATAAAGCCGATCTTCATGTTTATACCTTTGGTTATTTATTCCTTAATTTTATCACATCTTTGCGGAACGTTTCGCCTATCTGTCTGCCTGCATTTACCGCAGCTTGATTTACAATTGTCTGTATCTCCTTTTCTGAAAGCGATGCAAGCTGAACGGCGCCGAGAACTTTATTCAAAGTATTTGAATTGTCCTTATCATTAGCGTAATTTTTTTCTACGGGGACATTCTCGGTCTCATTATCATCCCAAACTACATTCCCGGAATTTCTATCGATTATTCTTGACGAAGCCTGTACGCTGATGGATACATGATCTTTTCCCACTATCATCTGGCATTGATCAATTGTAGTCTCAGCAACAAACTGGGGATTTTCATCAATTGAGTTAACGGGCTTTATATTTTCGAATATAATCAGAACATCTCTTAACCCGGACGATACGTAATTTGCAATTGAATCGGTGCTTACTGCATCTGCAATTTTACTTTTACTCGTTTCCGAAAGTATATCCGACCCAATGGAAGCTATTGTTGATAATAAATCGCTCTTACCTTTTTCCTTATCATCGGGAGTGTAATTGACGAACTGCAGCCTCCTTGCGTTTGCCGAAACATGGTTTGAGAACAGCATGCCTTTTCCGGTTAGATCGTATTTCGCAAGCTCGTTCGTATGAGCACAACCTGCAAAGAATAAGGCGGTAAGTAAAAGTAAAGACGTTAATAAATTTTTCATTTTACTCTCTCATATCAAATTAGAATAAAAAAATTATAACTCAAACCATAAGCCGGCATTTACAGATAGAAATGTTGCAGTAGAGCTTGAAGACTGCGAAGAAGAGTACCCGGTGCTGCTGGCAGAAAAGTTTGTTCCTGTTTCAAGGTTGTTGCCGTTTATCTTTCCGTTGACATCTATGCTGATGCCCCGGGCTACTTGATACATAAATCCCGCGCCGACTCCCCAGGCGGTTGCAGCTTTTGACTGACTTGCTACGGCATTAATTGTTTGACCGTTAACCTGAACCGAAGAGGCGCTTGCGGAAACTATATGCACCCCTAGATCCAGAGCTGCATAAGGCTTAAAAGCAGTATTAGTGAAAAAGTATTTCCCGCCAAGCATTACAGGAATTATTTTCAAGTTGGAATTAACATTAACTGTCGGCGTTGTTCCGTAGCTGCTGTAAAAATCTCTTAGCATTTGATTGAAATGATCATTGTTGAATGAGAGCTGTGAATAACCGGCACTTAGCGAAAGCTGGATATTATCCGAAACATTATAAGTTAGAGATGCTGATCCGCCGAAGCCGCTATTATAAACATCGCTAAAATCGCCGGTAGGTGAAATATAAGTCCCTTCTACCCCAATGCCAAATTTATTTTGAGCCGTAAGGGATGCACAGGCAAGAATTATAAATAAAAATAACGGTAATGCTTTTTTCACTTTTTTCCTTTCAAGGGTTGTTAGAAAATAATTTATAATGGTTAAATAGAATGTCGCTGAATACGTTTAATTTGACATAGTATTACTACGTAAAAGTATATATAGTTCGTTCCACTCTGCAATAGCCAGTTTGGGTAAAACGATGTAAAATGCGTGTCTTTATTTTTGCAAGCTTGAATTTAAATCCGGATCTTGCCCGGGTTCTTATTTTTCCAGGTATTTTACTACCGCTTCGGTGCGGGAATGGACTTGAAGCTTTTCGTAAATTTTACGGAGATGATTATGCACCGTATCATGGCTGATTAAAAGCTCCGCCGCTATTTCTTTATAAAGAAATCCTCTTGAAAGCAGATCGAGAATTTCCTCTTCGCGTTTTGTTAATTGTATTTTTGAATCTCTTTTCAATTCTGCAGGTTTATGAAATGACTGAACCACCTTGCGCGCTATTTGCGCAGACATTGGTGAGCCGCCTTTAGATACTTCTTTTAATGCAGAAATGATTTCCTGATGAGGGGTCGATTTTAATAAATAACCTACGGCGCCTGCCTGCAGAGAACGGAATATTTTATTTATGTCTTCATAAACGGTAAGCATTACAATCAGCAAGTCTGGTAGTATAGCTTTTAGCTTCCTGGTGCATTCTATACCGTCCATTTCAGGAAGGTTAATATCCATTAAAACGATATCCGGCGTTTTATCTTCGATGTCCCGCAAAGCTTCTTCCGCATTTGAATAGGCGGCAACACAACGTAAGCCTTCGCTGCCTTCAATCATGTCGATTAAGTTTTTACGGATCTTATCGTCGTCTTCAACTAAAGCTATACGGATCATAATGTTTTTGTTCAAATCTAAAAATTAAATGCTTCTTGTTAAATAGCCATTTTGGGTAAACAGCTTATTCGTCTCTAACGGCACTTCAAATTTAATTGTCGTTCCGCAGTTAAGCTTTGTTTCTATGGCAAATGTACCTTGAATGCCTTTAATTCGCCTCTCCATATTCTTCAGCCCGTTTCCGTATTTGCGCGTGCAGTTAATATCGAATCCCATTCCGTCATCGGCTATTGCTACCAGAAAATAGTTTTGTTCCAGGCTCATTGTAATTGTAACAACGGACGCGCCGGCATGCTTGACAATATTGTTTAACGATTCTTTTACAGCCATTAGAATATTATTACGGACTTCGTAAGAAATTTTCTTTCCCGGGAATACCGGCGGAATATCCAGCCTGCATTTTACACCGGCTCTGTGCAAGAAGTCAATCGCGTTTTGGCTTAAGTAACATCCGAACTCTTCGAGCGTGTCATTTGTAGGATTGAGCACCCATACTATCTCGCTTAACGTAGAAACTACTTCGTCCGCTGCGGCAGAAAGCTCATCTAATTTTATCTGCTCTTCTGCGGTAAGATTTTTTATGCTTTTAATACTTTCTCCAACCATTTTTATTTCGGTTAATCTCGGACCTACATCATCATGCAAGTCTTGCGCAATGCGCGCCCGCTCATTTACCTGGGCAAGCAGCATCTGTTTATTCATCTTAACATATCGGGCAACTAAAATCCATGTAATGGAAAGAAGGAAAGCGAACCCGCCGTAGTGTGCAAAGCGCATTTCATACGTATCCGGATTAAAAACCACGTTCTCGAAATAGTTTATAATATCCATTAGTGCAAACAATGCATAAAAGACAATACTCGCCAGAAAAATTTTTGCCTCGCTGTCTCCTCTCCTGACGTTTTGAAAGATAAAATAGATAAGAACAAACGCGGCAATTAAGAGTATGATTAGGAATGGTGCAACTGTATCAATGTTGTCGGATAAGCCTGTAATGTCGAGAACGGCAACAACAAGCAGGTACCCTATAAAAAATTGATAAATCCGCTTGAATAATTTTTTATGTCCTTGGTCTATTATTTCTACCACGATCATAAAGAAGCCGGCTGCGCTCGCAAAGAGTGCGAGATGATCGGCATAGTAAATAAGCTTTGGGAAATACAAAAGCACCTGCGTGAATTTTGTATTTGCCAGGGTCCAGATTCCGTTTGCGGTCATGAAAATTAAAATGCCTTGGAATGGTTTTATCTTCCCGGTAAATAAGAGCAATACGAAGAGTGCCAAACCTAAAAAGACAAATATCATTCCAAGGATAATCTTGCTTAGACTTGTTTTTATTATCCCGGTCAATATATCTTCGCCGGTGCCGAAAATTACCTTTCCGTAAAAGCCGATAAACTTTGTATCAGACCTGATTCTAAAGAACAGCGTTTTGCCGGAAGCATCTGCCGGAAGCCTTATAAGATGCCATGCAAAACCAGGCAAAGCAATTTCTTTTGCTGACGTAAATTTGCCGAAGCTGTAAACTTTATTTGTGTCGAGATATACTTCAAAGATTTTTTCAATCCGGTCTACTAACACGGTAGAATAATTTGAGCTTTTATTTTCAAGGTGAAGCTTTACCCATAAATTTCTTTCGCCGGGATGAGAAGGTATATCGGAAGGTTTGTCTATAGGCTTCCAGCTTGAGTCGTCATTTGCTTCTTCAAGCCAGAGCAGTCTACCGCTTTTTGATTGCGGCGAATCTCCCCATCTGTATTGCCAATTACTCTTAAGCGTTGTTATGGAAGTACTTCCCTTTGCACCCGATGAGAATAGTGTTACCAGGGCAGCTAAGAAGAATGAAAATTTTAAGGTCTTTATTGCTTTCATCTGTAGCGTAAAAAACGTTGTCTTAATTCTTCCCGGATACGCGCAGCTGCCTGGAACAGGAAATAAAATATTTCGCTGGCTTCTCCTGTTTGACCCGTATTCACACAACGAGGTAATTTGAACGGGGGAAAGAATAGCTCCGAAGGAATAAAATGTAATAGATTAATTTCCATATACTATACGCAAGATTAAATACAAATAGTTATTAAAAGTAACTGTATGAAAAACGAGAACCGACCCGGCGAAGCATATCTCACCATGCTTTACCAAATGGTTAATATCCGCGTATATTTTAATGTGGAGTGAAAGAGTAACAGTTAAAAATTATATAAATTCAAGTCTACTTCCAAATTGGTATATCAATTGGATTTGGCGCGCATTTTTTATTAAGTTTTAGTACGCCTATATACTTTGGTTTTTAAAAGATCAATAATTTTTTTTGCAATAATAGTTCCTTATTTATCGCAATTATTAATCTAGGGAAGATAAAGTAATATAGAAGTCTAAAACGATATTTTTTAACTCAAACATTCTTTTATGCAATTCATTCAATAATCTTTGTAAAAACTTCTTCAAATTCCTCTTCGCGTATAAGGTGAATAATAACTTGCTCAATATCATCCCTTGAACATCTATCAATCAAGATCATGTCAGTGGCATGGAAGAATTTTCCATTTAAACATTCACCTGTCCTTTTATAATTTTCTACAAGTGAAGTTATGTTCTTATAAGTAAAGAATGTTGCTATGAATTTAGAGCCGTCTTCAAAAGTTACAATAACATCAGTATTATCGTCTTTAATATCCCATTGACCTTGTTCCCAATTTTCAGCTTCTATCCAAATTTCTTTTACATTTTTCATGATTTTACTCATTTGAACCTAAATCGTAAATCTTATACCAAAGGAAGAAAGCCTTTGGATTTGATTTTTTGAATTTGGTCTTATCTTTCCGGTTAAGCTTTTTTATTTGATAACCTTGATTAGGTCTTCTTATTTAAAGACGCAACTTGATTAGGGTTCTTCAGGCGCCATACCTCCCTGTCCCTCGTATCTATATCACCGGGAATCACCATCTAACCTGCCCAGCCTGTCATGAACCATTTCATGACAGTTCTCTGCTGTTTGCCCAGACGTTTAACCAATGACGCTTTACGACCTGCCTGCCAACCATAGGTTGGTAAACCGGTAAGCAGGTACGGGCTTCTTCCTTCCGAAGGAATGCCTAAGGCAGAAGGAATCACTTTGTGAGTTACCGATTGACGCTAAACTATTTCCCGCTTAGGCGAGGCTCGACAAAGTCGGCATTTCCACTGTGCGCAGAACTTGACGATAAAGTACTTACTT
>JBJKRP010000008.1:0-18119 GCA_046704565.1 Ignavibacteriaceae bacterium
TAAGTTTATGGTATTCAACGTAAACGGAGAGAAAGCAACTTTTACTATGACCGCCTCTCCAAAATACAAGGGCAGTGCATTCAGGTTCAATAGATAAATACAAATTTTCAGTAAAAACCTATTGAAACAAAAAAGCCAGGGATCGAAATTACAGGCTTTTTTATTTCTGCTTCAATTATTTTTTGAAAGATCTTTATATAGAGCCGGATCAAGTTCTTCCAATCCTGTAATACTGTGTAAATGGTTAGCCGTAACCCACGGCAGCCAGAAGCGGTGAGACCCAACGCCGCGCCCGTATCTGTTGGGTCCCATGCCCCAGTGTTCCTGCTGCCACCCTACACCTTTCAGACCATGCAGATGTCCCGGAACAGCGACCATTGATTTAGTATCGTGCAGCAGTATCCGGGCAACATCAAGATAATGTTTGTCCTTCGTATAAAGATATAACTCAGCATAAGAAGATGTCGCCCAATCCAGATACTCATCAACACTGCCGGCACCACGGGCAGTTATTCCCTGAACTCCGATAATCGGCACATCTTTTTCCCAGTGTAGCTGTGCGTTACTTGCATCTACAGGCATTGGAAGATTCCAGGTCCATATCCAGCTTTCGGTGTAATCGGCAGCCGCTTTTGCATATTGCAGCCACTTTGTTTCCTTCGTTGATTTATAGAGACTTAAGAAAGCTTCCATACTCAGCATACCTGCTTCTTTGTCGGTAATATTCGGATTGTCGCTTGCACCGCCTACATATAATCCGCGCTTTCCCCAATGTTCCCAAACATAATCGCCTGCGCGGGCGGCTGCTTGCCTGTATTTAGGATCCCCGGTCACTTCGGTCATTTGCACAAGCAAAGGCACAGCACAATAGCTCGTTGTTCCGGTAGACTCTGCTACTGCACTACTCCCCGCTTCCCAGCAGCGCGGGAAAGATCCGTCATTTCTTTGCTGCAGGATCAGCCAGTCTGCATAGGATTTGATCCAGTTCAACCATTCCGGATGTACGCGTCCGAGAGACCTTTCGCGCCTATATGCTTTAACAAGT
Source organism: Ignavibacteriaceae bacterium (assembly GCA_046704565.1). Taxonomy (GTDB): domain Bacteria; phylum Bacteroidota; class Ignavibacteria; order Ignavibacteriales; family Ignavibacteriaceae; genus FEN-1297. Next base: position 1,046 of record JBJKRP010000008.1, read on the forward strand.
ACAAGCATGCCGTCCGTAGCGTTCCTGAGCCACGGCGCAAGCCATTCTTTGTGTTCGCCGGTCCAGGGTTTTCCGGTTGCAAGATCATAACCCGTTGCCTCGAGCGGTATTGAATGTAAGGCTTTGATCATTGATGAAATAATAGATAAGCCAATGCGGCGCATTTTCTTTCCGCGCTCAGTACTATCGCGGTCTCCTTCAAGCAGCAATTGGTTTGCGCATGACATGTTCTTACTTACAAAACCCATCCCGGTCATTGTCCGGTTCCATTGAGGTTTGTTCGTATCGAAGGTAGCAATTGCAAACGGAATACCTGTTCGTCCGTCAATAGTAGCTGCTACAGATGCCAATTGATTTGTAAGAATACGACGCATTTGCCTGAGGTTAATTGGAATAACAGCAGGCTTTAATGTATTCCACGCCCACCGCCATGAATGGCGTGTAACTTCAGGAAACGATTCGTGAATTCCGAAACGAAAGCTCACATTGTAGCTGTGAGAAAATCCTTGCTTTATAGGATGGTACCGCCTGATCCATTTTGGTTTTGACGATGCATTAGGACCAAACGAATACATGGTCATACTGCCGGGAAATTTAAAACCAAACTCGATAGGTTTGTTTTCATCCTGCCAGGCTCCAAGCGAGCCGAATTGAAATCTGGCGTCGGTCATAACATCTTTCGCAAGCTTGGTCTCTTCAAAAGTAGATTCACCATTTGGTGAGGGGTCTAATATCGTTACCGAAGTGCCGTTTTTAAAAGACAAGGCGAACATTGGAGCCGGCAGAATATCTTCCCGCATGATAAATCTTTTAGCAGCGTAATTAAGTGTGCCGCCGGGAGAGCGGTCGCCGTCATGTGAAGGATCTCCGTATAACGCGCCGGGAGCCAGGCAATTCACGCCCGACCAATGTATGGATCTATCAACATTAAAAATAATTGATGAGCTAAATCCGCCCGAAGAATTTCCTTCTACTTTTACTTTCCTTTGTACCGAAAGTACCGCTCTCTTCAAACTCCATATATCACTCACTTGAAAGACGACACCTCCGCCGTATGCGATTTCAGCATGCGCATCTATTTGAGAACCGGAGCGCCTGATTGTCTTATATCCTGCTGCCAGCTTTTGAATATTCTCTTCGGTCTGATAGACCTCTATCTGTGCAGGCTTTCGCTGCATTATATTAGGGAGTTCGCCGCCGGTGATTTCAATTCCCCATTCTCCTCCGGTACTGCGAACGAAAGTTACTGCAGCTCCCGTATTCAATTTTCCAAGGTTTACCTTATCTGTCCGCTGTGCAAAGACAGGTGAAACCGTTAAAGCCAGCACGAGTAAAAGATACTTGTTAAATGATTGTATGTTTCTCATAAGCTATTTCCAATTTATAATTCTTATCTTTAAAAAGAAAAGACTTTTCTCTTTTTTTACAGTTACGCTTTTCCAAATTCTGATGTTAATGATATTCTCAACTTTGCGTTGCTGAATTCTACTTGCTCATAGGCAATGTATAATACTCTATGGTATTCTTCCATGCAAATTCATTACCGGGCTGGATGTCAATAGAAATGTATGGCTCTACTGCCAACACGGTTCGAATCGACCATAAGAATTCTCTGATCAACGGTCTATTGCAGGTAATCTTCATTCCAGCGCGCATCTTTTTATTTTCAATTATAACCTCGTTGTCTCTTACACTATTACTGAAACCCTGCACAAATACAACTGCCTCGTTTTCATCGGAAAGAGTCTTCATAAAGACAATCTGGTTTCCTTGAACATCCGCGAGTTCCTTATGCAGCGATCTCCCAATCCGTATCCGGAACGGCACTATAATATTATAATCCGGTCCGGGAGGCTGCTTGTCAATCACTACAAGATTGTGGTTGTATTCATCGCTCCTGATGACTTTCTTGCCTGTGTTCTTTAGGCTTTGTTCTATCACCAGTTCAGGCTTGCCCTTCTCGAGCCTTACCACTTTACGGTAAACGTACGCGTAGCCCGAATTCGGGTCCGACAATTCCTGTGTGAACTCAATTGAATTGCTTTCTTTCTTTACAGTCCACTTCCCTGTGTTCAGAATATCGTAAGGAGCAAACCGGTCATAGTTTCCTTCACCCCTCCGCAGAACGCCCACACCAATCTTGATAAAAGTTCCGCCCGGTTTAGCTTCATTCCATCCCAATGGAGTTTGGAACTCATCTACGGGTCCGTAAAGCGCACTGCAAGGTCCGGATACAATATCCTTTCCCCGGTAAACCCAATTAATAACTTTGGGGTCGGTCTTATTAAACCATTTACCGTAAAATTCATGCCCTTTATATTTAAGGCTGTAAACAGCTCCCGACCAGTCGAAACGCGTAGAACGATAATACCCGAATTTAGCATCCGGTAAATATAACTTAGCCTTAACCAGCCCATTCGATATTTCAGCCTGCGGAAACTTGAAATCTTGTGCCTCAGCCTGGTTTACTAAGAAAATACTTAACAGCACTGTAACAGCTATTTTCATAGCCAAAGTAATTTGAATTTGAAATCTCATAGTGTAGACATAATGATTTTCTTCAATTATCTTTTGATACTTTTTCAAACAGCGCCGGACCAAGTTCTTCCAAGCCGGTAATGCTGTGCAAGTGGTTAACTGAAATCCACGGCAGCCAGGTCCTGTGGGCTCCAACTCCTCTGGGACCGGGTCCCATCCGCCAGTGTTCCTGCTGCCACCCGGGTCCCTTTAAGTCGTAAGTGCGTCCCGGCAGAGCAAGCATGGATTTCGTATCGTGAAGCAGTACTCGTGCAACATAAAGATAGTGCTTGTCATTTGTGTATTTGTATAACCGGGCATACGCTGATACTGCCCAATCCAAATATTCGTCAACACCGCCTGGATCATTCGATCCGATACCGGTAACTCCCACTGTGGAAACGCCGGGCTTCCAGCCTAACTCGGAATATTCAGCACCAATCGGCATAGGTACATTCCAAAGCCATATCCAGCTTTCTGTGTAATCGCCTGCCGCCTCGGCTCGCTGCAGCCAAATTGAATCTTTCGTATTTTCATAAAGTGATAGGAAGGCTTCAAGAGATAGCATTCCCGATTCTTTATCAGCTACATCTCCGCCGGTAGCACCAAGATATACGCATTTGCTGCCGAAGTTAGTCCAGATATATTTCGCAGCGCGAATCGCCGAATTGAGATACTTCTTGTCAGCCGTCTCCTCCGTCATTTTTACCAACAAAGGCACTACCGCGTAGCTTGTTGCGCCGGAGCTGTCTATCGTATTTCCTGTTCCGCCTTGAAAGCTTTCAGGAAAAGAACCGTCTTCGCGTTGTTGAGTCAGAAGCCAGTCGCTGTAGATTTTTACCCAGGCAAACCACTTCGAGTGAAGATGTCCATGTGCGCGCTCCGCGTTGAAGGCATCAATCATAGCTCGCATCCCCTCTCCGGTAGCTCGCAGAGAGAAGGATGGCTTACCGCGGACAGCACTTGCTTTACCGGTATGAATGTCGAAGCCTTCTCCTGAAAGAAACGGCGACATAGGGTCGAGGCGGATAAAGCTGCTAATAATCATAAGTCCAAGCTTCCTCATCCTTTGTCCCCTTACGCTATGATCGTTATAGCTCTCTCTGAGAAATTGTCCTGCCGCTTCAATGTTTTTGCCGCAAAAGCCCATTGTTATTTTCGGCCAGAGCTCTAATTCCGCTGCTTTAGTATCCATATTGATACCGACACTCTTTGCCCACTCTGCTAGTTCTTTAACTTCCGCCGTAGGTTGTGCCTGGCTAAGCATACGTCTAAAAGGTGAGCTGCTGTTGCGATACATTGACAACAATAAAGCAGGTCTGTACGAACCCGGTCTTCCTGATACAGCATCAATAACAAAAGGAATACCGGCACGATCGCCGACAGTGAGTACGCGGTCTGCAAGATGGTCAATCAATGTACGGTACACAACCTTCACATCCATCGGCATAACTTCAGGCTTTAAAATCCGCCAAGCCCGGCGCCAGGCTTTACGCTCCATGTCATTTAATGATTTATCTTTCCCAAATAGAAACCCAACCCGGTAATTCTGCGTATAGCCTTCATCGACCGGATTATATCGCCTTCGTACTATGGAAGCCTCATTTGCACCCCCTCTTCCGCCTCCGAAAAACCCGTCCGAGAATTCGTTTGTTGTCCCCGGCAGCCTGAACCCGGTTTCAATACCGTCTCCGGAGGTTCCGTCGGCACCTAAAGCACCAAACCTTATTCGTTTGTCTATAATTGTCTCTGTTGCAGGAGCCGTAGTCTCAGACAATGTAGTAGCTCCGTCAGGTGCAAGATCAAGTACTGCCATCCAGTTTCCGTTCCTCAGCAAAATTCCAAATAACGGCGCGGAAAGAAAATCTTCCCTTATTGAAAGACGTTTAGCGTCATAATTCAAACTGCCGCCGGGCGCGCTGGCTCTTGTATGCGGACAACCGTACAACAGCCCCGGTGCAAGAAATTCTGTCTCTTTCCATTTTACCTTCGCTTCAGTTGATAAACTGATTGCTGAATAGAAGCCTGCGCTGTCCTCAGTGTTAGTTACGGTTACTCTCCGGCTCAGTTGTAACATGCTGCCTGAAATATTCCATCGATCCGCTACATCAAACCCGGCTCCGTTTTTAGTAATTACTTTTGCAGTGGCTATGATTGCACCGTTTTCCTTTTGTACGGATTCGTAACCAACTGCAAGATCACTCACGTTATTTTCGTCCCGGAAAATCTCGAACTGTGCAGGCTTCTCTTGCTTAAAAAGCCGGGCAGTACCATCAGAGATTTCGATACCCCATTTGCCGCTTGCGGTACGGAAGAAAGAGACTTCTCTACCTCCGGACAAACTGCCGAGGTTAACGCTATTCTTTTGTTGTGCAGAAGATATCGATGCCGTTAAAAATAATGCGAGCATTAGGCAAGCCGCAAATGATTGTATGTCTCTCATAAGGTAAAGCTCCTCTCAAAAATTTTGCTATTCCCCTGCAGTAGAAAAGTAACAAAATGATTCTTCAACAAACCAGATACAGCGACCGGTACCAAACCTTTTTATTGAAGGTACCGGTCCAAAAAGTATTCAAGAAAAAATTTACAAATGCAGCGTCCCCCCGGCATCAACGCTGGACAAGAAATAATTTAATATTGAAAAGAAGGCGTACTTTACTTCGATTCACCTTTTTCTTCAGGCACTCTTTTCAGTATCAGCTCCATTGGATTACCTTGCATTCCTGCAACTTTCAATGAAATTGTTGAGTCACTTGTAACTTTGCACTCATGATGAATCGTCATATCGTTAAAGCTGACATCGAATGTAAATGTTGAGTCGTTGTACTTTCCATTGCTGATCGGGGTCTCTCCCATCTGACTTTCTACAGCACCCGTTAAACTGTCTCCGGTTACATGGAAACTAAAAGTTAATTCCATGGCTCCATTCTGCCCCTGCATTTCGCCTTTCCATTTTCCGTCAATACTCTGAGCATTAGCAATATCCATTGCTAAAAAAATTACTAAACAAAAATAAAACAAATGTTTCATAGCGAATCCTTTCATAATTTGTGAATAAGTTTTTTTGTTAGATGAACTGGTTTTATGATGATTTTTTTCATTCCGATTTCGTTTATAAATATTTCTTTTCTATTAATTTAATAAAGTTTTTATAACAAATCCGCCGTAAGGCTGCATTGTTAGTGTAATTGGTTTTGAAAAGTCCACTTCTCTCTTTACAAAGCCGTTTGCACCGGCAGAGTCTGTAATAATAAATCCTCTTGCTTCTTTATTAATGAAAGGAGCATTTAAAATAATTTTGCGTTCGGTTTTTTCTCCGTTAATACCCGCAATATACCACTCGTCTCCTTTTCTTCTTGCTAATATAACATATTTACCCGGATAGCCGTCGATAAATTTTACATCATCCCATTTCTCCGGTAATGTTCTCATGTACTCCTGAACAAAGTCGGGCTGCGCAGCCATCCCGTATGGCGTTTCGGCAATATGCTCAATCCCTGAAGTAAATATAACCGATAAGGCTATTTCAAAACCGCCGGTAGTTCTGCGCTTTATATTTGGAATGCCGGAAAAGTTTACGGGTGTAAAATCCATAGGATCAAAAAGATTCCTTGCGAACGGAAGCATCGCACAGTGTGAGGGCTGCTGGTCCGCGTTATATTGTGCAAACGTTATATACTCCTCTCCTCTGACGGCTTCCATACTTACCAGATTGGGATAGGTTCTGTACCATCCCCTCGGGAAAGTACAGCCGTGAAAGTTTACGGCAAGATTGAACTTCGCCGCATCTTCCAAAATATCAATATAATATTTTATCATCGACTGCCCGTCACCGCCGAAGAAATCCACCTTAATGCCTGCAATGCCCATGTCTTTCAATTTTTGAAACTCTGTCATCCGCAATTTATGAGTAAGCAGCTTGCTGCGCGGTGTTTGAGGAGTTGTATTCCAGTCTCCGGCAGAATTATACCACAATAAAATTTTTACATTTTTTGACTTTGCATAATCTGCAAGTTCCTTAATCTTTTCATATCCAATTTGCGTATCCCACAAAGCATCTATAAGGCAATATCTCCAATGCATCGCAGATGCAAAATCTATATATTCCTTTTGAACACTATAAACAGTTGAATCATCTTTTAAAATAACCCAGCTCCACGATGCAATACCCGGCTTCAGCCATGATGAGACATTGTATTTTGCAGGATTGGCTAAATCGGTTTCAATAGTTGATTCGACAAGACCTCCGAGATGATCCGATATTGCTATAACACGCCAGGGGGTCAGCCATGGTAAAGTCGATTCCGGCAAGACGGGCTCACCGTCTCTGCCTTCCTGAGGCTCGGGAAATTGGACCGAATATTCCCCGCCGGGAGACAGCCAGCTTAAACGAGAACCGCAATAGTTTGTATCGAGTGCTGTCTCCGTAATACATATCCAATATTTACCTGAATGAAAAAGCGCAGGAAAAACCCATCCAGCCCGGTTGGGTGAAGGTGTGCCTACCGGTATATCCATTTGATAATAATTCTCATACGAAGGCGAAGCAAAGCTCCATCCTACCCGTGCATCATCGCATGGCTGAAGAAAACCTTTTGCAGACGGTTCGAAGCGAAATGAGCTTAACTCTTTATAGATTTCTAAAGTCTTTTCGCTCTTCCCCGGGAAATAATAACGGAATGCAACACCGTCATTGGATACCTGGAAAATGATTTCCATTTTCTTCGAATCTGCATTCTTCAGATAAAAGATCTGCTTGTTGCCTGTATAGCTGCAATCTAACCGCTTGCCATGCAGAAGTCGATAATTTTCAGAAACAACACTTACATTTGAAACCGAATCGAGAGTCAGTCCGGTTGTAAAATCTCCATCGCTTCTTAGAATTCCCAATCTGGACTGTTCTAAAATTGTTTTATCTGAATACGAAACAGAATAAACCGGTACGCCTGTGGTCGTAAGCCAAAACTCGACGGAGATTTTATGGCTCGGACTTTTTAACGAAAAATTCTCCATGCAGACGGCATTGGTTACAAATGCCGTTAAAAACAGAATCAGTAATAATTTGATCTTTGTTAACATCCTATTTTCCTTTTTTACTTATGATATCAATCAGCGTTCGAATTACTTCTATCCAGTTTATAACCGTTGTTTTCATACATGGTTATTTTCTTAAAACTCGAATTTCTTTCCAATATTACTTCAGAGAAAATTAGATATGTCGTTATCACGTTAAAATTATCTAATTTTCCCTGATTGAAATTTCCTGTACTTATTAACTAATCCAGCTCAATTGTTACTACCGACTTAGACGGAAGATCAACTTTCAGAATATTATCCTGTATACTGTACGAATTGAATTTCCGAATATTAACTTTTTCCGGCTTTCCAAAATCGTTATAATCGTTATCATTAGGAGAAGTAATAATTTCACCTGATGTCTTTGTTAAATTGGCGGTTCCTCTTAAATCTATTTCAACGCTTCTGTTATTATGCGGATCGATGTTACACATTGATACGTGGATTTTTCCTTCCTTGTCTTTCGAAGCAGATGCGCTTACGCTGGGTAAAGTCATCCCGTCATAAGTATAATTTTCGCAGGCAACAACGATCGGTAAAAGCGTTGCGCTCTGATGAACTTTATACATTTTGAAAACATAGAAGGTCGGGGTCTTAACAATCTCATCTCCTTTAGTTAGTATCATCGCCTGAAGTACATTTACCATTTGAGCGATGTTTGCCATTTTTACGCGCCGGGCATCATTATTAAAGATGTTGAGATAAAGAGCCGCTGTTACTGCATCGCGCAAAGTATTCTGTTGAAACAAAAATCCGGGATTCGTGCCGGGCTCAACATTAAACCAGTTGCCCCATTCGTCAGCCATTATGCCGATTCTATTTTGCGGATCATATTCGTCCATTAATGCTATGTGCTTATCCAGACGCTCTTTCATTATTAAAGTATTCTTCATTGTATAGAACCAGTCGTTTTCATTAAACTGTGTCGCAGAAGATTTATCGTCCCAGCCATGGCAAAAAGTATAAAAATGGAACGAATATCCCTGGATTAAATCAGGGAACTTTTGCGTTTTCTTTAAAACTGTTTCCGTCCAGTCAAAATCCGGGTCGGTGCCGCCGCTGGCTACTCGGTATAATCCGTTACCCCGCATATAAGTAGAAAATCTTTTATATAAGTCTGAATAATAATCCGGGGTCATATTTCCGCCGCAGCCCCAGCTTTCATTGCCTACCGCCCAGAATTTTACGTTCCAGGGTTTATCTCTTCCGTTCTTCTTTCGCAATTCGGTCATAGGACTTTTTGCATCCGAATTTATATATTCCACCCATTCGGAAGCTTCCTGCACGGTACCGCTGCCCACGTTAACGCAAATGTACGGTTCGGCGCCAATCATTTCGCAAAAGTCAAGAAACTCATGAGTGCCGAAACTGTTGTCCTCGGTTACTCCACCCCAGTTTGTATTTATAATGGAAGGGCGCTTATCCTTCGGACCGATTCCGTCCTTCCAGTGATAGGTGTCTGCAAAGCATCCTCCGGGCCAGCGTACAACCGTAGGACTAATTTCTTTAAGCGCATTAACAACATCATTCCTTATGCCGCGTGTGTTCGGAATTTTGGAATTTTCACCGACATAGATTCCGCCGTAAATACCATGCCCTAAATGTTCAGCGAAATGACCGTAAATAAATTTACTTATTGAATCCCTGCCGAGATCAGCATTTATAACAATCCGGTTTGTTTTTTCTTTCGGATCGTTAGCGGCATTTAATAGAACAGTATTAAAAGCAAGTATTGCTATTAATATTTTTATAAAGAAACGCATTTTACTTCTCCTTTATTTAATTATTTTATGCTTAGTGTTTATGGTTTCCATTTACCGCGTCTTAAGTAGCAGGTAAATGATAAAACTTATTCTACCTCAATAACTTTGCCGCCTTTTGTTATTCCGTTTTCATTAAACGTATCAATAGTGAAATAGTATTTTGACAAAGCATTTAAGCTTCTTATAGTTATTGAATCTGAACCCAGTACCTCGTAATTATGATACAATTGGTTTTTCCCGGTTCCATATCTAATATTATAACCGACAGCATCAGGGCTTTTATTCCATTTAAGATTTACGATGCATCTATCCGTTTTGGACCTATCGACTATAAATCCTTTAATCTTCGATGGAACGTTGCCTCCTCCGTTTCCGAAGACACGCAGTCCTGAGACCGCAAAGGTTCCCCCCGGTATACGAAAATTAATAAGCTTTATATAACGTGCTTTTACCGGGTTCTGAAGTTCTATATAATCATGCGGAACGTCTGTTTTATTTTCAGTCTTATCTACAAGCGTATGCCAGGTTTTATTGTCGTTGGAATATTCCAGGAGATACTGATAATAGATTTCAGGATTGCGACCGTAAATTTGTGTTTCGTTTTCTGCAAAATTAATCTGAACTGCGTTTACAGTACATTTCTTCTGAAGGTCAATCGATATCCACTCGCCTTTATTTCCGGTTTTTGCACTCCAGTAATTACGGATATTTTCATCTGCTGCGTATTCTTTTGGGTGCCCGGGCAATTCCGAAGAGACTTCAACAGGTTTGTTGTAAGAAAGAAGCATCCAGTGAGTTGATAAATCCTGCGGACCGGAAATTTTCTTACGGGGAACTTTAAAAGGAAAATCCCCAAAGCCCGTGTACGCGTAAAACTCTCCCTCCTTATCAAAAAACATCGGGAATAAGCCGAGGCGTCTTTCAAACATATGCTTCACCGAAATAGTCATAGTAGAGATATGCCAGTAATTGCCGTAAATATCCTGGAAGGTGCTGCTGTGTCCGGCACCGCCAATAAAGCCTTCCGGCTTTGACGAGCACGGGTTGTTAGGCGCAAGCTTATAATCGCCGAGCGGCTTATCGGAAACATAAAGACCGTCGCAATAGCTTTTAAATTGAGTACCGGGACATGCATACTGCAGATAATATTTGCCGTCATGCTTTGTCATCCATGAGCCTTCTATCCATGGATTATCAGGCTTGTCGTTATAATCGCCGGAACGTTCCCAGCCGTATATATCTTTATGGCTGTTGAAAAGAGCTTTAGGCTTTCCTATCGGGTTAAAAGTTTTCGGATCCAACTCAACACCGTAAATCGGGTTTACGTTTGAACACCCGTAATAGAAATACAATCTGCCGTCATCATCTAAAAACAAATCAGGATCAATCATTCCTATTGGAAACGCGGGATTTAGCACTTGCCATTTGCCGGACTTCGGGTCTCCGCTTTTATAAATTTTAGGATGATCTGAAGAAGCTAAAAAATACATAGTATCATTCATTACCACTACTGTCGGTGCATAGTCCTCTAAAGGAAGGTCCTCGGTTGTTATCAGATTCCAGTGGATTAAATCTGTCGAGTGGAAGTATCCTCCTGATTTGGAGGCAAACAGATAATACTCGCCTTTGTATAAAACCATTGTAGGGTCCGCCGCCTCTCTTCTCGACGGCTTATCAAGACAAAATCTGTAGCTGAGATTGACTGGATTGCAAATGGTTGTCTGTTCTGTTTTGTAACTTGATTGAGCGTACGTTTTTACCGACACAATCAATACAGCGAGAATAGTTATGGTAATTAAATTCTTCATTAGCAGCTTCTTCTTATTATTTAAATAATCAAAATGAAATTTAAATACAAAGAGCATACCGGAAAATATGCTCTTTGTATTTTCTTTATGCCGGTTAACCAGGTCGATTTTCGAACTTGGTTCAGTTAGTTGTTATTCATTCACCTTAGCTTTTATCTGGACAAATGAATGCGCGGGGAACGAATAAGAAATCTTATTCCCATCAACGTCGACTTCCTTCATTACAGGCTTATATTCTGCTCGCTTATCATAGGTAAAAGGTGCGGTAAGAGAGTCGCTGTCAACTACTGCGGCTTCGGCTTTCCCGGTAAAGTTTCCTGAGCTGCTGATTATATCGGCGGCAATCGCGTTATCTTTGCTTCTGTTTACAACATTGATATAAACCGTATTTGTTTCTTTTGAATAAGTTGATGTTACATCAAGGTAAGGTATGCCTTTATACATTGCCGTATTGAAAGTATCGCACTTAACATAAGTGTCAATTGAATTGCCCCGGCAGTTGTTCGAGAACAGTTGATAGGTATAGAATAAGGGCGATTTATAAGTCCCTTTTTCCCTATCCGAGCTTAACAGGGATGTCATCATTGTAAAGTTAGACATCTTAACAACATTGGCATGACGGATAAATGAATTAAGGCACTGCGCTATCGGCAGAACCGATTCAAAATTTCTTCCGAAGGAACCCCACTCGTCAACTGAGATATAGATCGGATTCTTAAAGTCTTTCATCGTTCTTACAGCATCAATTTCATCCGCAGTTACTCTTATCTTCTCGTCAAAGTCCATCGCACTCTGCCCCATGTATGTGTAGTAATCGTTCGATCTTTCCCAGTAACGGTGAATCGAAATATAGCTTATCATGTCTCCAAGACCTTCGAGCACTTTCCGGTTCCATTCCACCCATTGTCCGGTCGGCTCGTAATATGATGAACCGGAAGCTACAAATCCAATTGAATGATCGACGGACCTCATTGCCTTGGCAGCTTCTCTGGCAATCTTTACGTAATCATCTGCATCTTTATGACCTAGTTCCCATGGCGCGCCGTCCACTTCGTTGCCGAGATCCCATAGCTTTATGTCATACGGTTTTGGATGACCGTATTTAGCACGCAGGTCTGAATAATAAGTCCCTTTAGGATAGTTGCAATATTCAACTTCGCGAACTGCATTCATAATTGTCCCCAAGCCAAGGTTTACGCAAAGTACGTTTTCGCTGCCGATAGATTTATTCAGCTCAACCCATTCGTCTATACCGACATGGTTGTTATCGATAGCACCCCATGCCAGGTTTATACGGGTCGGACGCTTATCTTTAGGTCCGATACCATCCATCCAATTATAACCCATAACATAGTTCCCCCCGGGCCAGCGCATATCCGTTATTTTTAATTCCTTCATCGCATTTATGTAATCTGTCCTGAATCCCTCTTTGTCTGCAAGCGGTGATTTCGGATCGTATAAATTGCCGTAGACCGTGTTAAAGCCTGTACCACGTCCTATCGGCTCCATGAATACGCCGTAAATTTTAGGATCAATTTTTCCAACCGTTCTGGAAACGTCAATCTTGATTGTAGCCGTCTGGGCAGAAATCAAAATAGGGAAAGCTACCAAAAGAGTAAAAAGAATTTTTTTCATGTCTGTTTAAACCTCAGTTTGTTAGTTGAAAATTTATTCCCGGTTATAAAAAGCGCCGCGCATTTTATTGCCAGGCACCGGTAACCGGAAACGGAATTATTTAAGTTATTTTTATCATATAGATTCAAATTTATTTCCCCGATGTTGGTATTCGTAAAACCGTGAGAGAATTTCCGGGGAACGACCGGGTAATGGTTGTACCCGGGAATTTTATAGTTTCCGTCTTCGGCGAAACCTTGGTCGGATCTTCTAAAGTGTTCTCGTCCAGCGGGTTCTTTGATGTCAACAATATAGCTTTAGCCGTTCCCGGAAGCTTTACGTTTCCCTTAATGCTTATCTGTGTTTCAATAGGAATGTATGCGGCATTTACTACCTTAAGAATAATATCTCCGGATTTATTATCCCGCTCCGCACTTGCACACAGGCTCTCTACATCGGGACGGTTGTCGGTTACTTCTTCGATAAATTTCCCGTCTAAGTATCCTTTAACCGTTTTACCTCTTACCACAATCTTAATATCATACCAGCGTCCGGGTATAATACCGCCTTTCATACTTTTAGACATTATTCCGTCGTCCAGTAAATAGACGGAGTTTGTATAGCCTCCAAGGTCCCAGCGGTTGCGATCTCTGATGTTGCCGTCACGGAAATAAATCTGGAAACCGTTCTCACCTGCAATTTTTCTTGCCTTTAGCGTTATGGTATAATCTGTCCAGGATGAATCTCCAACAAAAGCGGTAACGTTCGGCACCATAGCAGATTGCTTCAGAACGCCGTCGTGAACGGACCATTCGCCTTTCCCTATCTTCCTCCAGTCATCAATATTTTTTGAAAAGTCTGATTGATATAAAATTTTCCCGTCAGGTGAAACTACCTTAAGGTCTTTGAATTCAGCGGAATTGTTCCAGGTGCCGAGACCTATAAAGCCCGATGAGTAGGGCGCTTTTATGAAAGGTGCGTTCTCGATTTTCAAAGCTATCGTTTCCGTACCCTGGTTGCCGGCAAACATTTGCTGAACATAATAGCTTGGCAGACCGTACCAGCGGCTCCCGTCAAAGTTGATTAAATTAATCGGCCACGATTTATTATTGACATTGGAAAAAAGCGGCGCATACGAGCCCATAACAACTACGTCTGAATTCCTTTCCATGCCGGTCATCCAGGCTGCCTCTCCAATTGCGCCGCGGAGATTTCCTTCCCCGGCGTTGCTTGTTACAGCATACTCGCCTATAAAAATCTTTGGTCCCTTCCTGCTGTAGCTGTCGTACTGATTTGAGTTCCATATAAACCAGTCGGGGTTGTTATAATAATGTTCATCTATAATATCCGGTTCGGGTTTTTGTGGATGACCTCCCGACCAATCATCGGCGATAAGTTTAATATTTGGATATTTGGCATGGATAGCTTTTGCCATCAAAGCCCAGCGCTCGTAATAATCATTTCCGCCGTTCTCATTTCCTATCTCAATATATTTTAAATTGAACGGCTTCGGATGACCGTACTTAGCACGCAGGCTTCCCCAGACCGAATTCACCGGTCCGTTGGCGTATTCAATAGCATCAAGAGCATCCTGCACCCACTGACCCATTTTATCCAACGGGACCACATCCCTGGATGACATCCCTGCGTTTATACAAAACAACGGTTCAGCTCCCAGATCTTCCGAAAACTGTAAATACACATAATAGCCAATGCTGTTGGTAGCATAATAGTTCCATAGGTTCCATACCTCTTTACGCGTGTCGATGCTTCCGATTGTATTCTTCCAGTAATACATGTGTGCCAGGTCGCTGCCGTCTACCCATGAGCCGCCGGGGAAGCGCATAAACCTTGGATGCAGTGCATCAAGCGCTTCCGAAAGATCAACACGCAAGCCGTGGTTCTTCCATGTCTTGTCCGGCAGTAATGAAACCATATCAAGATACAAAGTACCGGTGCCTTCTCCTGAGATTTCAAGATGCGCCTTCGGATCGCTGCCTGATGCCGTTAAGTCGAGTGTATGATACTGCCAATCAATTTTAAAATCTTTTACTTCTCCTGATGCAAGCAGCTTTCCTGCAGAGCTGACTATCCTGATAGCCAATGGCGAATTAAAGCCGTCGGGTGTCCGGGCAGCTAATTTAAATGTATAATGATTTCCCCTTACTATGTTCATTCCCCAGTAACCTGCATTCTCCAGTTTAAATGAGCCGTCGGCTTTCAATAACAGGGATTTAAGGTTAAAAGGATTTAGCGGAGGCGCCGGTTTTCTTGATCGCCCCTGTTCATCTGCATCAAAGACCGATGCGCTGCTCTTGCCGTCGGCGCTTTCAAACTTCCAGTACAACAGGCTGTCTGAATCTTCGAACGAACGGTTGCGGACAAGCTCCGGGTACATCCCGCCGTCTGTGGAATTATTTATGTCCTCATAGAAAATCCCGAATAGCGTCGGGGAAACTTTATGCCCAGGCTTGTTCAATTCAACTAATATCTTCGCATCTTTTCCTTGCTGCTGTGCTTGAACTAATGAAGAACCGGCAAAGAGTAATAAAGCTAAAATTAAAATCTGAATAATTTTTTTGTTCATAATTTATCTTTTATTTAGTGCATTCTATTTTTCGGTAATAGGCTTTCCAAAAACCTCTGCTTCTTTAATTGAAACGGATTTATTCTTAGAGTCGATTAACGTTATCCTGAGAAATCGCCCGGCAATTTTCTTATTAATAAAATATGTTTGATAATTATCGCCGCTCTTAAAATTATTTTGCCCGGCAGCATTTTCCCAGGTATGATTGTCTTTCGACAGATCAATTTTATATGAATAAATTTTATTTGAGGGAAATAGTATTCTTACCTCTGAAACCGTATAAATATTTTCAAGATCGACCTGCCACCATTTACTCGTATCATTTTTGTCTGACTTCCACATTGTTGATACATTTTTATCATTGGCAAGGTTAGCAGTATTCCCTCCAGCTTCGCTGCTTGCAAAGGTCGGCTTTTGAAAGGCAATATTTACCGTTGAATTGTTATCCTGCAATTCTTTATTGCTGGTAAATCTTACGTAGGGATGATAAACTGCTTTTCGAGATACGCCTTCAACATATCGGGGAGTGCCTTTGGTTTTAATAATAATCGAATCGCTCTTTAATCCTTTCGAGGTAGCTCTGATTAGAGTCTTTCCGCCGTAGTATGAGCGAAACTCTATTGCAGCTTTTCCGTCGCGTATGTAAATGTCGGAGTTATTACTGAATGTTATAGAATTGCCTGTAGGGAATTCTCCCGGTCCCGAAACTATTTGCAGTGTTACATCGGGTGAGTTGCTTAGCTGCTCTCCTTCTTTATTTAAAACGGAAACGATTAATTGAACATCGTCTGTTCCGTTCGTATTTGCAATTGTCGTCTTGTCGGCAATGAGCCTTAACTTTGCGGCAACACCTTTGATAGCCGGCTTAGGCGGAGGTATATGCAGGTATTCGTTTCTATACCAGTACCAGATATTCTTAGGAAGTCTAAAGTAATCTATCATCCCCATAAGACCGAAATCCCCTGCACGCGTACCGTAATCAAACCCGCACCAGATAGCCTGCCCGCTTCGCCATGGAAATCTTTCCTGCTGCAGATCGCCCCAGCCCGGCGCATATTTCCCGGGACGTACCGCAATTGTAGAACCGTATTCGGTAACAACATTAGGAATGCCGGGATTTATAAACAGCCTTGCCCCGTCGCCGTTGTAGCCGGCAACGTCGCCGATCTTATCGATGCCTCCTCTCTGGCAGCCTCCAATAGCAGCCGGACGCGTTGGATCTAACTTATGAGACAACTGAACCAATTCTTTTAAAAATTTTCTTACCTGGGGCATTGTGCTTCTCGCAGTAAAGAAAGGCTCATTACACATACTCCAGACAATTATGGAAGGATGGTTACGATGTATGCGGATCATATCTCGGAGATCGTTCTTCACGCTTTGTTCAAAATAAGGCTGGTCTGCCTTATTAATCGGATAAGCTCCCGCACCGTCAAACCAGTTGCCGGTTTCTTTCTGCGTACCACCTGATCCCCAGAAATCATTCTCCTCCCAGAGCAGAATACCGAGCGTATCGCAATCATCCGAAAAAGACGGAGAGTGCGCATAATGAGAGCCCCTGATAAAATCCATACCGCAGTCCTTTATCATGCGAACATCACGAAGGGTACCTGCATCGGTAATCGCACTCGCCCAACCGGCGTGATCCTGGTGTACATCTGCGCCTTTAAAATAATAATGCTCTCCGTTCAGAAAGAAGCCGCTGTCGG
>JBJKRP010000009.1:0-5272 GCA_046704565.1 Ignavibacteriaceae bacterium
GCCGCCGTTTGCGGCTCTGACAATAGTGCGCCTGTTTTCTACGGCACGAAGCACAGCAATGTCCTGATGCTGATATGGACCACTCGACTTGCCGTACCAGCTATCGTTTGTAACAACGGCAATTATCTCAGCGCCTCGTTGCACAAAGTTCGCAACAAAATACGGAAATACTGATTCGTAACAAATAAGACCGTTAACATGAATCGAGTCGTCGGAAAATACTTTTTGACTTTGAGAATCCGTGATGCCGGCAGGTAAAGAAAAATTAACAGTATCTTTGCCGACATTCCATCCTGAAATTCCTACTCCCCATTTTATCAGCTTCCCGAGAAATGGAAATGTATCTACAAACGGAACTCTTTCGCCAAACGGCACAAGTTTCATCTTGCCGTAATGCTGAACATTAAATGAATTTGGTGAAAGCAGCAGTATACCGTTATACATTGTGTAATAAAAATTTCCGCCTCTTCCTTCGATAGCATCCGAAGGAATCTTATCTCCCTTAAAATAATATTTCACATCCGGCATGCCGGTTAAAAGATAAACATTATTTTTCTGAAGGAAGCTATAAATCTGACTTAATGTATGTCCGTAAGAGCCGTCCATCAGGAATACCGGCAGCGCAGTCTCGGGCCAGATAATAAGCTTTGCACCTCTGTTTACGGCTTCCTGCGAAAGATTCAAATATAAATTTGTAAGTTTATCAAGATTGCTTGCATCCCACTTGTCCCATGGATTTAAATTAGGCTGAATTAAACCAACTTTAATTTTCACATTTGGAATCTTGAATGTAGAGAGTCTGAACCAACCATAAGAAATGAAAATAAGAAAGACTAAAGCCGCAGAAGAAAGGTTCAAAACAAATTTCTTCTTTGAACCTCTGTAATTGATTAAAGCTTTAAAGATGAAAATATTTATATAAACTACAACAATCGACAATCCAACTGCACCGATAATATCCGCAGCCTGAATAAAAACCGTAAACTTTGCCAGACCGTTGCCGAGAGTCAGCCATGGAAAGCTTAAGTCGGTCAGCATGTAAAGATATTCATAGCAAGCCCAGAAAAAGGGAAAGAAAAATATTACATGTCTTGCTGGAAAATTTTTTCTAGCAAAATAAAGCAGCGTAGAAGGAATCAGAAAGACTAAAGGATTTACAAACAGCAGCGTTCCGCCGGCAATCATCAAAAAGGTGTCAGCTTGCTTCTGCCAGCTTCCCACCCAGTAAAGTGTAATCAGACTGAAGACAAAAAAAGTAAGATAACTAGCACGGTTAATTTCGCCGAGCGACTTTCGCTTCTCGATTACATAAAGGTATGGAATCAATCCTACAAAAAGAAAAAGTGTCAGCGGAAAAGGAAACGGCGGGAAAGCAATTCCCATTAAAACGCCGCTTAGAATTAAAAGCAGGCGTTCATTTCTAATTTTAGTTTTTTCTTCCGGAGTAAGCGGGATGCGATTTTTCCAGAACAGCAGCTTCAATTGACGGCTTTCTTTTTTCTAAAAATAAAACGTAAAATATAAAATATAATCACCGCCGCAATTACTATTAAAACGATATTGCTGTATGTTGAAAGCAGTTTGTCAACCTTGCTGACGTTCCTGCCGAACTCAATTCCTAAAAAAATTATCACGGCGTTCCATACCAGAGAACTAATTGAAGCGTACAATGCTGTTCTTGTAATTTCCAGTTCGCTTAAGCCGGCAAAAAAGGAAATGATTGACCTCAAACCCGGCAGGAATCTATTGCCAAGAATAATCATGTAGCCGTATCTTGCGAACCATTTTTCTGCTTTATCCAAAGATGAAACCGAAATGAATTTTATCTTCCCGGAGCGGACAACTTTCTTATCAAGCTGTGAACCAAGCACGAATAAAGTCATGAAGCCGAGAACGCTTCCCAAAGTTGTCAGCATTAGCGTGGGGACAAAATGAAGCGAATGAGTAACGATAAGAGAACCGCCGACAATTATTACCAAATCACTCGGCGTTGGCGGAAATACATTTTCAATAAAAGAAAAAAAGAAAAGGATTATGTATATCCATAACGGACTCTGCGAAGAAATAAATTCAAGTATTTGTTCAATCATAATTTTTTTATCTGCCGGAAGCAGGTTTGATAATTAGTACAGTCGCAAAGGCTGACACCCCCTCTTCCCTGCCGACGAATCCGAGCTTTTCGGTTGTAGTTGCTTTTATTGAAATTTGCTCAACATCCGATTTTAAGATTTCCGCAATCTTTACCCTCATATTAAAAATGTATGTTGAAAGCTTCGGCTTCTGCATTGCAACCACCGCATCTACGTTGCCGAGCACGTATCCTTTTTGCTCAACAAGTTCATAAACTTTTTGGAGTAAAACTTTACTATCGGCATTTTTAAACTGCGGGTCAGAATCCGGGAAATGCTGACCGATATCTCCCAGCGCAGCAGCGCCAAGCAGAGCATCGCAAATTGCATGCAGGAGAACGTCTGCATCGGAATGGCCCTGCAAGCCTTTCTCAAAAGGAATTTCAATGCCTCCTATTATCAGCTTCCTGTTTTCAGCAAATGCATGAACGTCAAAGCCGATACCGGTTCTAAACTGCTGGCTCAAAATTTAACCTCGAAATTTTTAAATTCATTTTTATATTGATGCCATCCAATTATACATTTTGAAACCGACGCATGCGGCGGTCCTACGCGAATTTCTTTATATAGCTCCTCAATCAATCCTTTGTCGCCTTCAACAACAGTCAGCACTTCGCCGGAATACAAATTTTCAACATAGCCTTTTAAGCCGAGCGCCTGAGCCTTGCGGACTACAAAATACCTGAAGCCGACTCCCTGCACAACTCCCGATGCAATTATTTCCGCTCTGATTAAATTATTGCTCATGGTTGAACTTAAGTTTGTCGAATAATTCTGTCACTAAAAGTCCTGCAAATATAAGAATTCCGCCTATCAGGCTAAAGCGTGAAATTCTTTCACTTAAAATAATGAACGCCGTGACAGCAGAAAAAATCGGCTCGAAGGATAAAATTATTCCGACCTTCGTTGGCGTTAAATATTTTTGATACTTCGTTTGAAGCGTTGTGGAAAGTACTGTCGCTAAAATCGAAGTGTAAAGCAGCGCGAAGATTACATTCTTGTTGATAACTATTTTGAATGCTTCAAGATTGAAAGATGAAAGACCGAACGCAAAAATAATTCCCAATACGGCTGTGGTTCCAACTTGCAAAATTACAAGCGGAAAGAACTCATACTTCTTGGTAAGGATATCTAAGTAAACCAGGTACATCGCAAAAAACACTGCGCAAAGAAGAGTAAAGAAATCACCGATGTTAAATCCGCTGCCAATCTCTTCAAAAATTTCCAGTATAGAAGTACCTTTGCTGGATAAAAGAATTAATCCGGCAAGTACAAAAAGTACTCCGAGAAGATTTCCTTTTGACGGTCTCTTCTTTTCAAACATTAATTGAAATACCGGTGTGAAGAGTACGAACGTTCCGGTAATAAAGCCGGACTTAGTTGCCGAAGTATATTTCAGCCCGATTGTCTGGGTGGCAAAGCCGAGGAAGAACATTGCGCCGAGGAGTATTCCGCTAAGCGTTAAGACTTTATTGAACCTGTCTCTGATTCTTAAATAAAAGGGGAAAAGAATTACAGCTGCAATTACAAATCTTGCAGCAACAAAAGCGAGAGGCGAAACATCGTTCAATGCAACTTTAATTATTACGAAAGTGGCGCCCCAAATTAAAGTAATAAAAAGCAGGATTGCTTCAGCAGTATTTTTTTTCATTCGGTATGATTAATTCATTCTTTGTTTCTAATATAGCCAAATGATTTAAGCATGTTCTCGTCGGACCTCCATTTATTTCTTACTTTTACTCTCAACTCAAGATAGACCTCTTTCTGAAGGAACTCTTCAACAGCCTCGCGAGCAGATTGTCCAAGCTTTTTTATTGCGGCACCTTGCTTGCCGATTAAAATTCCTTTTTGACTTTCCTTCTCTACAACGATCTCTGCGCTGATGTAATTCTTTTGCTCTTCTCTCTCTTTGAAATCTGCGATCAAGACTTCGCAGCTATACGGAATTTCTTCCTTATAAAGCTCGAAGATTTTCTCACGGATAATTTCGCTTACAAAAAATCTCTCGTCATCCTGCGCAACAATGTCATCCGGAAAATATTTAGGATGCTGAGGAAGACGCTCAATAATTGCGCTTATTACCGAACTTATGTTGTAGCCGAGCGAAGCGGATACCGGAATTATTCCGGCAAATAACTTTTTCTCCTCAAATTTTTTAATCAGAGATTTAACATGCTCTTGAGTTGAAAGGTCAACTTTATTTATAAGAAGCAGCTTCGGCTTTTTATTCTTTGAAAGAACATTTAAAATAGTTTTATCATTAAAAGTTTTCTCTCCGGTTTTATCGGCTTCAACATCAAGGATTATGATGATAACATCCGCATCCCGAATGGAAAGCTCAACGTCTTCCATCATTTTTTCCTGAAGAAGATAAGCAGGTTCCAATATGCCCGGAGTATCAAGGAAAATCATCTGGTAATCATCTTCGGAAAGAATGCCCAAAATCCTCTTCCTGGTAGTCTGCGGCTTGCTGGTAACGATGGAAAGCTTCTGCCCGAGCATCGTGTTCATTAAGGTCGACTTGCCGGCATTAGGCTTGCCAAGTATTGCAGCGTAACCGGATTTGATTAATTTCTCTATCGCCATTTAAATTTGTAACTGCATATATAATATTCTAAATAATCACATAATTCATTCTTAAAATTAGATTTCACTGGTAAGAATTACAAATTTTAGGTGGTTGAAAATCAACCACTAGATGGACGATTTGCAGACGGGTTTACCGGCGGAATTACAATTTGAATGACAAGCCGGCATTCAGGAAATCATTTAATGAAGCTTACCCAGCTTTCTTTTGGTGTGCCGCAGATTCTCGAAGAAAATATATCCCGTAATTATAATTCCAAATGAGAATATCGAACCGATAATTGAGATGTTCTCTGCCGAAAGAATGTTCCTGAACGAATTAAGAAAATTTGTCAACGAATTTATATAGCCGTCGATGGAAAGGGCTGAAGAGCTTCCTGAGCCGCTGCTGACACCAAGAACGAATACATATCCGATTACAGCAAGGCAAATCAATAGAAAGATTGTAGAAATGGAAAATATAAAGTATCTGTCCTTTTTTGCCTTAATTGCACTCTTTCTAATATGCGCCATCACTCTTGCGGTAAAGTCAGTGTGCGGCTCATAAACTTCAAGCC
>JBJKRP010000010.1:0-2992 GCA_046704565.1 Ignavibacteriaceae bacterium
CCGAAGTGGGATAAGAGAAGAACCCTCTTCTTTTGGAAGAGGGCAGGGTGAGGGAAAATATTCTTAACTTAATAACGGTACTTTTATTAACAGGAACTCCTGTTGGGATGGATTCAAAATTTGAGAATTCTTGATATCATTTCCGGAATTTCCTGCCCAAATACTAGAATTTAAAACGGAAATTATAGAATTTCTTAAAGACATTTCGGAACTTCCATTTGTATTTCGGGAATTTCCCGGAACAATACCTAAAACCCAGAGAACAATTTCGGAATTTCTTGCCGATATCCGAAACTGTTCATCTAACTTTCTGAAATTCTGCCGGTATTTCCAAAACTTTTCGCTGAGATTTAGGAATTTAAGTTAAGAATTGTTGAATTTACGGGAACATTTTAAGAAGTTATACTATAAAAATATAATATCTTTATATTGAGCTTCCTTGACTATCCAGAGTGATTATACTAATTTTCACGTTCAAAATAAGATATTAAATTGGAGAAATAATGTATCGATCAAAAATATTAGCAATTGTTATCTTAATAGCCGGGATGGCACTGACGGGATTTGAATGCGCTTCCACGGAAATTACAAGCGCTAAGCTCTACATTCAGCAGAAGAACTATCCCAAGGCGATGGAAGCACTTCAGAAAGAAGTTAATACAAATCCGAAGAGCGTTGAAGGCTATTATTTAATGGGCTATGTTAACGGGGAATTAGGAAATTATGCCAAGATGGTTGATAATTTCGATTCTTCACTTGCAATAAGTCCGCAGTTCAAGAAGTCAATTGACGATTCGAAGAAATATTACTGGGTACAGTTGTTTAATCAGGGAGTCGGATATTTCCAGAGAGGCTCCAACTCGAAAGACAAGGACAGCACCAAGATAGATTTTGATAAATCCATAGAGGCTTTCCAGAATGCAATTAAATGCGAGCCCGATTCAATGGATACGTTTAAGAATTTAGCCTTTGTCTACATGACCGAGCAAAAATATGACGAGGCTATTGCGCCGCTGCAGACACTCCTTAAAAATGAAAAGACACTTGACGGCTTCAAATATCTGGGCGAAATTTATTATGAGAAAGCGGTAAAGCTGAAAACAAAATATGAAAACTCTCATGATCCGCAGGATTCGGTTCAATCAGTAGAATATTATAATAAGACTATCAACCTTTTGCAGGAAGGCAGAAAATACTTCCCGAATGATTCAGACTTATTATTAATGCTTTCAAATTCATATATCGGCGCGAACAAAATTGAAGTTGCAATGGATGCCTTCAAAACGGGCGTTGCGCACGAGCCGAATAATAAATTTTACAGGTATAATTACGGAGTTCTTTTACTTGGCGCAAAGGATTATGCCAAAGCCGCAGAAGAGTTTGAGAAAGCGGTAGAAATTGATCCTAATTATCAAAATGCGGTCTTTAATCTTGCTGTTACATATGTAAAGTGGGGTGCGGATCTTGCAAAGGCAAGCCAGGAAAAGAGCGATGCTAACGCCAACACAGCTGCCGATACAAGCTATGCTGAAAAATATAGAAAGGCTATTCCGTATCTTGAAAAGTCAGTCCAGATGAGACCCGATGATGCGAGCACATGGGAGCTTTTAGGCAGAGTGTACACGGCTCTTGGAAACCAGGATAAAGCAAAGAATGCATTCGATAAGGCAGATCAGCTGAGGAAGTAATTTCCGGATGCCGGGTACCCGGATTCTTGATGCTCGATGCTTGAATTGCATTTAACATCCGGAATATTGAATCAAGTATAGTTCATGCCGAAATTATCTTTCAGTTAAGTTTGAGAGATGATTCCGGCATCTTTATTTTTATGTAGAGTTGAGCTAAATTTATTATAAAAATATCATCAAGTATGGAATTTAATATTTAACACAAGGTAAGGAAAGATGAATCAAAATAATCCTCAACAGCAAGGGCAGCAAATAAATATTGAGCTCGGTGAGAAAGAAGCCGAAGGAATTTATTCAAACCTGGCAATTATAACTCATTCGCCGGCGGAATTCATAATAGATTTTACAAGGATAGTACCCGGCGTTCCTAAAGCGAAGGTTCATGCAAGAATTATTACAACACCGCAGCATGCAAAGATGCTTATGAAGGCATTAAAAGAAAATATAGAAAAGTTTGAAGCAAGGTTCGGCGAAATACCGCTGGATATGCCGCAGAACCAGCACTTCGGATTCGTGCCCGCCGGTAAAGACGAGAAGGTGAACTGAGATTTTAATTGAACATTGAGAATTGATCATTGAATATTGAGAATTTAAAATGAATGTTCAATGAGCAATATTCAATTTTCAATACTCAATTCTGCAAACCAATTTCTAAATTTCTTAATTCTAAAATATCAATCGTAATTTGGAATTTAGAACAATTGAACAATTGAACAATTGAATGAAGAACGAATTGAAACCCGATAATTGCAATTGTAGTTATATAAAATGAGTAACAAGGTATACATAGAAACATACGGCTGCCAGATGAATGTGGCTGACACGGAATTGGTAACTGCTATTCTTAAGAAGAACGGGTATGAAATGACAAAGGATGCTGAGAGCGCCAACGTAGTTCTGCTTAATACTTGCAGCGTTAGGGACAATGCCGAGCAGCGAATATACGGAAGGCTCGGCAACTTTAAGAACATGAAGAACTCAAAACCCGGACTGGTAGTTGGAATTCTCGGCTGCATGGCTGAAAGACTTAGACAGGACCTTGTGGAGGATAAGAAAATTGTCGATGTTGTGGTAGGTCCGGATGAGTACAGGCATCTGCCGGAATTAATCGATGTAGCCTTTAGCGGGGGGAAAGGAATCGGAGTCAGGCTTTCAAGAACCGAAACCTATGATGATATTATTCCATACAGGGAGGACGGACTGCAGGCATGGATTTCAGTCATGCGCGGATGCGATAAGTTCTGTACCTTCTGCGTAGTTCCTTTTACGCGCGGTAGGGAACGCAGCAGGTCGCTCAGCTCTGT
>JBJKRP010000011.1:0-13693 GCA_046704565.1 Ignavibacteriaceae bacterium
TTTCTTTTAATTCCTCCCCAGAACTTTGCAATTCCAACCATTGCCAGAGCAAGAAGTATTGCCGCAGAAATGCAGTCAAGCGGATAAAACTTACCTCCGAAGATGGATGCAAAGCTTTTGTCGTTCCAGAAGTGCCTGTAAATAATCTGGAGGTGCAGCCAGTATACCAGCAGAGATTCCCTGCCAACGTCCAGCACGAATGTAGCTTTGGTCTTCCTCAAGTCTTCATAATGCCAGCATAATCCTAATAAAAATATCACGTAGCCAAGGCGCTGCAAAAAGAAAACCGGGTTTTGACTGACTGAGCTCGACGCGGTATTAATAAAATCGGAAAGGAACAGATGACCCGACAATGCAACAGCCAATCCGGCAAACATAGTACTGTTTATAAACTTCCTTTCATAATTATTATCTCTTGCATCAAGATAGTAGCTGCACATTACCGCTCCTGCGAGCAAAAACCCAAGCCAGGGGAAAAGCGGGAAAAAGGAGCCGTTCATCGAATTAAAATAATTTGCGAGCGGTATTGGCATGAAGGATGCAAAATCAATTTTGTAAACTACCGGCGTCAAAACTGCTATAAGAATTGTCAGCACGGTAAGTACAGCGTTGTATATTCTTTCCCGTCTAATAAACATCCGCAGCAAAACAAGCAGCAGCAGCCCCGCTCCGATGCACTGCAGAATGTCCACATTATAAAAACTGATGATAACATCACGGCTGTAAAAATGTATCAATCTTCTTAAAGAAAGTATAGGAAGATGGAGTGAGTAGCCTGCAAGTATAATTAAGCTTATCCTTCCCATCTTTTTCCAGAAAGGATAGTTGAGCTTCCGCAGCTCATCATACTTGCCTCGGGTGGAAATTGCAAAAGCAAAACCGGATATAAAAAGAAACGCCGGGGCAACAAGTCCGTTTATAAAATTCAGGACAGCAAACCATGTTGTCTGCTGAAGCGAAGGAAGGAGTGTTACGTTAAAGATATGGGTTTCAATCATTACCAGCAGCGCCCACCCGCGCAGCAGGTCTACAAATATGTAACGAACTTTCTCTTTCAATAGAAACGCTTAGATTTTAAATGGGAAAGTTAATCCAATTTTGCTGTTTGTCAAAGATTACAAGTGTCATTTTATCGATCCGGAGCTTGAAACCTTTTGAGCTTTGCTGAATCGAACGTTAACAAAGAATAAATTATTTAGCTGATGAATACTTTTCAAATTATACTGCTGGCTTTAGCCGGCTTAATAGTTCTTAACTACATAAAAAAGAAACTTCAAACGCGCGGCTTGGCAAACTACTCTCCGGAAGAAACGGCAGATAAGCTCAAAAGCAGCAGGAATGTGATCCTGCTTGACGTTAGAACGAAAGCCGAACGCGACAGGCAATCAATCAAGGGCTCGCTCCATATACCTCTGCAAGAATTGAACAGCAGAGCCGATGAGCTTAACAAATTTAAAGACAAGGAGATAATCTGTTATTGCCAGACCGGTAATAGGAGCGTAACGGCAGCAGTAAAGCTTGGAAAGAAAGGTTTTAACGCCGCCAACATGAAAGGCGGAATTGTTAGATGGAACGGAAGCGGTTTAAAATAAGAAAAATGAATAAGAATGTTGGGACAGTTGATAGAATAATCAGGATCATTTTGGCGGTGGTAATTTTAGCTTTGCTTTTGCTTCATCAGGTTACCGGTGGAATAGCTGTCTTCCTCGGGTTTGCGGCAATAGCATTAGCCGCTACTGGCAGCTTAAGAGTTTGCCCCTGCTATGCAAGGTTGAACATTAAAACAAATAAAGATGAATCTAAGTAATAGTATTTTATAAATGATGATTTTTGTGTATATAATATCCGGTTTTGTATTTCTTTTTGTCGGCTTACAGCTTTTCATGGTTCTTTCTGCAAAGTTGACTAAAGGAACAAAGCTTTCCGGTCTCCCCGGCAAGCTTAAAACGCTGGAAGGAAACGGATCGAGCGGTCTTGTTTATTTCTTTTCACCAGCTTGCAGAGCCTGTACAATGCAGACTCCGGTGATAAAAAATTTGCAGAAGAACCACAGTAACATTTTTGATGTTGATATTTCTAAGGATATGAAAACGGCAAGGATTTTCGGAATAAAAGCTACTCCTACTACCGTTGCCGTTAAAAACGGTGTAATAGATAAAGTATTAGTTGGCTTCAAACAGCAAGACATATTTGAAAAACAATTAATGGAGATGAGATGATGAAGTACGGATTTTCAAAAACAGTGAACATGCCTTATGAGCAGGCAGTTGAAAAGATAACCGAAGAGCTTAAGAAAGAAGGCTTCGGCGTATTAACCGAGATCGATGTAAAAGAAACGCTCAAAAAGAAACTGAACATTGATTATAAGAAATACAAAATCTTAGGTGCATGTAATCCTCCGATTGCGCATAAAGCCTTGCAGCTTGAGCAAGAGCTCGGCTTGCTTCTGCCGTGCAATGTTATAGTATATGAAAAAGAAGGCAAGAGCGTAGTCTCTGTCTTCAACCCGATGATAATGACTCAGCTTTTAGATAACAAGGAAATGGAATTGATCGCAGAGGAGGTTAAAGGAAAGCTTTTAGCCGCGCTCGAGAGAGTATAAACTTTCTTCTGTAAACGTGAATTTTTTTAACTTAAAATTCGTGTTCACAATACAAGTACAAGTTTAAGAGCAAATGCAAGATTTGGAAATAAGTAATTAATAAAAACGTAGTAAATAAGGAGTAACAATGCCAGAAGATTTAACTAAGGAAACTTTTCTTACAAAAGTTTTCGATTACGAAAAGAACAAAGACTGGAAATTTGAAGGAGAGCTTCCGTGCTTAATTGATTTCTGGGCGCCGTGGTGCGGTCCATGCCGTATGGTTGCACCGGTTATGGAAGAGCTTTCCAAGGAATTCGCCGGCAAAGTAAATTTCTATAAGATAAATACAGACGTTGAGCAGGAACTCGGCTCGGCATTTGGAATAAGAAGCATACCTTCGCTCTTGTTTGTACCTAAAGACGGGCAGCCTAAAATGGCTGTTGGAGCCTTACCTAAAGAAGCTTTAAAGAAGGCTATTGAAGAAGAACTGCTGACGGTTCAAGCCTAAAAAGCATTCTTCAAAAAGGACAGCTCAAAATTGTTGTTTTTTGGGCTGTCCTTTGTTCCTTCAAGAAAACGCCGTGAGCAGCACATTCCATGTTTTCTTAGTCCCCTCTGCTTGAATGCTTGCTTAGATACATTTATTCTTCCTCCGCATAAGTTCCAGATATAGATACTCAAATTGTTTTTTTTATTTGAGCAACTCTTCCCGGGTCATCAAATCAATATTTGCATAACAAGTGTTCCCGCCTTGTGACTAAAGCGGCGTCTGTTTTTTGCGCGGTTGGATTATTATTAATTCAAATTAAATTAGTCTTTTAAATATTTCATAAAACTTATTATGAATAAATTGACTGCCGGTAAAATAAAATTTACAATAACAGGACTATTATTCTTTTTCGCGTGTCGAAATCTGCCCGGTCAAATTTATTCCTTCCGCAGCTACTCGTTGAGCGACGGACTGATTTCAAGCAATGTCGAAGCTATCTGCCAGGATTCGCTTGGCTATATCTGGATGGGAACCTGGGAAGGCGTCAGTGTATTTGACAGCAAGGAATTCCGCAATTATTCTACTGCAGACGGATTATCGCTGAATAAAGTTTTTAGTATAACGGCAGATAAGCATAAGCCCGGAACCGTATGGATAGGAACCGGCGGCGAAGGTGTGGATAAATTCGAGGACGGGAAGTTTTATCCTTTCGGCAACGGTCTTCCACTTAAAATGAAAACGATCGACGGGTTGTTTGAGGATAATAAAAACCGGCTCTGGTGCGGAACAGACAGCGGCTTCTATTTTATACAAAACGACATGGTCCACAGGCTGAGCTTATCTGTTAAGACCGGCGCCGTTCTTTCGTTTGCTCAATCAAATAAAGATGAAATCTTAGTTGCAAGCGAAACCGGAATTTATAAGTTCTCAGCCAAAAGCGGAATAATAAAAAAGATCAATTTGCCGGACGTACCGGTTCCCGGCTTTATTTCGGTTATTACAGATAAGACCGGCTCGATTTTCGCTCTTGCGGCAAACGGCATGCTTTTCAAAAAGAATAATTCAAAAATATCCACGATATTTCTGAACTCCGTCCCAAGAACTATGATTGAGGATAACCGGGGCTATTTGTGGATCGGTACTTATCACGGCTTGTTCAAAGTAAATAAGCGTTCTTTTTCACAGGAAAGCGTAAGGATGTTTACAAAGGAGACGGGGCTGAACGGTAACGATATACCTTCACTGCTTTATGATAGAGAGAATATCTTATGGATAGGGTCTAATGAGTACGGCATTTCCAAGCTTACTTATCCGAACTTATTGATATATAAAGTCCCGCCGGGTATAAGCTATTCAGAGTGGGCGTCTGCTGCGACGGATACTAATGACCACATCTGGGTTGCATACACCGCGGGTCTTTCAGAAGTGTGGAAAGAAGCTTCGGGAAACTGGCGCTGCATTTACCATCTGAAGGATAACCCCGTCTTGCTGAAAAATATTTTAAGCATTAAGATCGATAAAAATAATCTTATTTACATTTGTACGGATAAGAAGATTTATATTGAAAAGATAGAACTGCAGCATCCCTCCTCCAGTGCCGGTTCAAAATTATATTTAAAAGAGGAAATCAATTTACGGAGCAAAATTAATTGTACTTCGCTTTTCAAGATTCTTGTCGATAACTCCGGCTGCATTTGGTGCAGTGCCTTAGACCTTGGCGTAGTGGTTTTAAGTAATTCCTCTCCAAGAAAAATTTTAAGAATATATTCAACAAAAGACGGGCTGCCGGACAATTCCGTTAGGGAAATATTCCAGGACAGGGAAGGAAACTTTTGGTTCGGCGGCTATGGAGGCGGTCTTGCTGAATTTTCTAAAGACAAAGTCCTTTCCGACATAGGTAGTAACAACAGGGGCGGGAATATTTTTAAAAAGCTTTTTACAAATGCAAGCGGACTGCCTGATGGAGGTGTGAGATCTATAGATGAAGAAAAAGACGGAAGCATTTTGATCGGAACACGGTACGGGGGGCTGGCAATCTATAAGAACGGGATGTTCAAAACAATAAATAAAGATGACGGCTTGCTTAGCAACGGAATCTGGTCGATTACTATAAGTCCGGCTGAAAGAATCTGGCTTGGCACTCAATCAGGCGTTCAGGAGGTAGACAAAAACGGAATTCCGAGCCACGACCTTTACGAGGAGATACCGAAGCTTCCTTTTTATTCGGTCTGTTCAACAAGAAGCAATGACCTTTGTTTTGCTGGAGCGAACGAGATATTTATTTACCAGCCTCTGGAGGAGAAAATAAAGATGGCGCCGCCGGTATATATTACTCATCTATTAATAAACGGCAAAGAGATAAGCGTCACAAACAAGCTTGACCTGCAAAGTTTCCAGAATACAATCACGTTTGAGTTTGTGGGCATTCAGAATAAAGAAGACATGAATGTTTATTACAGATACATGCTTGTCAATGCAGACAAGGACTGGAATACACTTAGAGACCGCAACTCGATAACATATGCCTCACTAAGCCCGGGAAGGTACATATTCAAGGTTGTTGCAGTAAGCGGAAAGGATCTGCAGAGCATACATTCTGCAGAGATTAGCTTTACAATTGAAGCACCCTTTTATCTTCAGGGCTGGTTTATTACCGTCGCAGCGATAGCTCTAATCGGCGGCTTCGTCGGGATTTCAAGAATGAGGATAAAAAGACTTATCGAAATAGAAAGAATTAGAACGCGGATTGCTGCCGACCTTCACGATGAAATCGGTTCCGGCTTAACAAGGATTGCCATACTCTCCGAGCATGCTTTAAGAGAAGAGAAAAAAGAGGCGGGCAATGAAGCAGAGGGTATTTTAACAGGCAGCGGTGAAAAATATACGATGACCAATTCAATAGAGCGCGCCGGAAAGATTGCCCGCGGTCTTGTCGATTCTATGATTGATGTTATCTGGTCGATTGATCCAAAATATGACTCGCTCCAGGACTTCATCTTTAGCTTTAAGAACTTTGCCTACGAAGTCTGCGAAGCCAAAGGAATAAGGCTTGCCATCGAAACAAAAAATATAGATAATATAAAAGTTAACTCCCAGATAAAGCGAAGCCTTCAGCTAATGACAAAAGAAGGACTGAATAATGCACTTAAATATTCCTGCTGTAAAAATATCCGGTTTATGCTCTTCGTCAAGAACAAAAATATAAACCTGATTATCGAGGATGACGGAATAGGCTTTAATCCTGCAACTGTAAAAAATGGCAGAGGATTATTCAACATCGAAAAGCATGTTAAAGATCTTTCGGGCAAGTTCAATCTGAAATCGAACCAGGGAGCCGGAACCAGCCTTGTAATTAAGTTCCCTTTTAGATCTTAATAAAATGAGGACGAGCTGCCGCTTGAATTGTCCTCTAAGCCAATACATTCATTTTAAGACGGAGAGCTTGATACAAAGAATACTTTGACATTTAGACGATAAAACTATCCATTTGATTAGTTGCTAATTGCACGGCGAAAATTTATGATTGACATAATCCTATTTAATCGAAAATTATTACATGAAAGCTAAAACTATAATTCGTGTTGCGATACTGGATGACGACGAAGAGTTCCGGGAAGTACTTTCCATGCTGCTGAACAACTCGGAAGGATTTAAATGCGTGGCAACTTACCGGGACTGCAACGAAGCTATTAATAACATTGAACAAGACCTTCCGGATATTCTTCTCCTGGATATTGAAATGCCCGGCAAGTCGGGAATAGAAAGCCTGAAAGTGATTAAGTCCGCTTATCCTACAATTGAAGTTATGATGCTTACCGTTTACAGCGACAGTGAGAAGATATTCCAATCGCTGCAGAACGGTGCGGTAGGATATCTGTTAAAGAAGAGTCCGGCTGAAAAGCTTCTCGAAGCAATCCGGGAGGCTCAGGAAGGCGGTGCGCCATTTTCAGGCGAGGTTGCAAGAAAGGTGCTTCAGCATTTTCAAGCTGCCGCCGTTCAAGCTAATCCTTTCAGCTTATCGGATAGAGAAAAACAGGTGCTCGAAGCATTAATAGATGGGCACAGCACAAAGGCAATATCTGAAAAATTATTTGTATCGACTCATACCGTAAGGTTCCATCTTCATAACATTTACAACAAGCTTCATGTTAATTCAAGATCGGAAGCCGTGGCAAAGGCTCTGAGGAACAAACTAATCTAAGCTTTAATTCTTCAGTCAACAAAATAATTTTTGAGAAAATTACACCGGTGATTTTTCTGTGACCTTAAACGCAGGAATTTACTCTTCGGAAAATTAGTTTTATAAATCATTTGCGGAACCATTCGTTGAAAGTCTGAATATCAGCTTAAGCGCAGGATTTAATATCCTTAAAATAAATGTATCAATCAAAAACCAAAAACAATCTTTGGAGGAGTTCGAATGAAAAAAAACCGGTTACTTTTTGTCCTTTCCGTTATTACTGCACTAGGGCTTTTCTGTACCAAGGCAAATGCACAGTACACGGAAAACAGTAATTATTTAGGTCCATCCATCGGATTTGCATTTCTTGGAAGTACACCGGACTTTGGAGTAAACTACGAATACGGAATAAATGTAGAGAACTTCGGTCTAATCGGTGTAGGCGGTGTTTTTAGATATTGGGGATACAGTGACTCTTATTGGAAGTATTCAGACGTTTTAATAGGTGCCCAAGGCAATTATCACTTCAAAGTAAACGACAATAAATTTGATCCTTACGCCGGTCTGGTTTTAGCTTATGATGCCGGTTCTGTTAGCTGGAATGGACCGGGAGAAGGTTTTTCTGCCCCAACTTATGGCGGAATGTGGCTTGCAATTCAAGGCGGTCTGCGCTATTGGGTATCTCCTACTGTTGCTATCAGCGGTCGTGTTGGCTTCGGTACGCTGGGATATTCGGGATTGGACTTTGGCGTAGACTTCAAGTTTTAATTTATAATGAAAAGTATTTTGTCTATTTATGATTGTCCCTGCCGGGTAATTGTGGCGGGGATTTTTTTTGCTCTTGCTCTCCTTCTAATAAAACTAATCAAATGATTAGTTGCTTTAACTAACACCAGATTTTAACTTCGAAACATTACTAAATCCCGATCCGGTATTACGTCTTGATCAGCTGCGGAAAAACCATTAGTTAAAATATTTGTCGCAAGATAAAATAATGAATGTAAAAAAATCACGGAGAAAAAAATGAAGAAGTTTTTATTGCTTACTATTGCCGCGTTCTTGTTCACTGTTATTAATGCGCAAGCCCAGTTTGATGATCTCTTAAATCATGTTAAAGAAAAGGCAAAGGAAAAAGTTGAACAGGGTGTTGATAAAACCATTGACAATGCGACCAGCGGGAAGAAGAAGGACAACAGCGGAAATTCTCAAAATACAAATTCCAACAGTTCAAACAACAATGCCGCAAACAATAATTCGAATAATGCCGGTACTAATAACACGGCGGATAATAACAACGGTAAGCCGACAATAATTGAATATAAGAATTATGACTTCGTTCCCGGTGATACAATTATTTTCCAATCCAATTTAGCCGATGAGGAAGTCGGCGAAATCCCGTCTCAGTTTTCCTTGCTTGATGGACAAATGGACGTGCAGTCTGTAGATGGAGAAAATGTAATTCATATTCCTAAAGGACCTGGGACGACATTCGCACCAAGAATGAGTAAGGCTACATATTTGCCCGACCAGTTTACAATCGAATTTGATTTCAAAAATGAAAGCTACGGTTTGGGACGCATCCATATCAAATTTGGCGATGGTGATAACATCGATCCGGATCTAAATTACTATGTTGTAGATGGGGTTGACTGGTCAACAGGAGTTGCGCCTTATCCTCCGGGATTAAACGTAGGTTCCGACAATGCAAATACGTGGCATCATGTTGCGGTTGCAATCAATAAAAATGACGGTAAAGCGTATGCTGATCAATACAGGATAGCAAATGTAAACAACCTGCCGGGAAATGTTCAAAAGATTACTTTTGCTATAGATGGCTATGAAAATTCTTTTATAAAGAATATCCGAATTGCTGCCGGCGGTATTAATGTCTATAAAAAGATTACTACCCTAACAAAGATTGTAACTCATGGAATTTTATTTGATGTCGATAAAGCTACAATAAAGCCGCAGTCAATGGGAACAATAAATGAAATTTACAGAGTCCTTCAAAAAGATCCTTCTTTAAAATTTGAAATTGACGGTCATACAGACAATACCGGCAATGCTGCACATAACTTAACTCTTTCACAGGAGAGAGCCGATGCCGTTAAAGCTGAGCTAGTAAGCCTTGGCATTGATGCTTCGAGACTAACAACCAAAGGCTTCGGCGATACAAAACCTATCGGTTCAAACGATACACCTGAAGGAAGAGCGAACAACAGACGCGTTGAGTTTGTAAAAATGTAATCAATAATATTAAGGAGCAATCATGGAAAATTCTCAACAGATTTCAACGGGAACCTCAATAAGAATTGATGAAGGAAAAGCTGTTGCAATCATCAGCTACTTAAGTATTATCGGCTGGATAATTGCATACATAATGTACGGCAATAATAAATCTCCCCTTGCAGCATTTCATTTGCGTCAGACAATTACTCTTTACATCGCTTCGCTTGCAATCTGGATTGTTGAAATGATTCTCGCTTTTATTCCAATCATCGGGCTGCTTGCAAGCATAGCGGCGGTTATACTTTACATTGCTTTCTTTGTCTTCTGGATAATCGGGTTTTTAGCAGCTATAAACGGACAGGAAAAAGCAATGCCTTTTATCGGTGTGCAGGCTCAAGCATGGCTTAAAGGAATTCAATAAACCATGACGTGTACAAAAAACCAGAAAAAATGAAAATTGTTTTAGCCATAATTTCCCTGATAACCGTTATCGCATGTGTTCCCATGATTCTTTACGCCCAGGAATCTCCTATCCAATTTACCATCAGGGGTCATCAATACAGGACCGGGAAAACGTATACATTCCCTCCTGAAATGCAAATGCTCTGTAATGGCGAACTAAAGGATAAAAATACAACCGATATTACCGGCACTGCCCAGTTTCCGCCGGACGATCCTACCCAAACGGTTTCGCTGAATATTGAGCTTTTCAGCGGCGAAGGGAAGACCGAACAATCGCTCGATCATATTACACAACCTGCACCCGATCCGCCGCCAGGCAATCTCACCATTACAATCATGGGACCGGGAGGCGGAACTTACATAGCCGTTAATGGAATTGTAACAATTGATGATTACGGTGTTGTCAATGGATATCTTGACGGTCATTTTAAGGCAACCCTCGAGACGGCGGATGCAAACGGAAATGCCACCCGCGGATACTCTGCAGAAGGTACTTTTCATGTTAAGAGGACACAATAAATGAGATTCAAGGAATCATAATATAAGCAGGAAGTACAGTTATGAAAAAATATATTCCCCCGTTATCTGTATGTTTTTTTGCCTTAACTATCTTACAAGTGAATACTGCCCTTGCACAATGTAGGAAGCAAACGCCTCCAGAGAAAGCAGTAATAAGCAAAGCGGTTAAAATATTTGAAGATACTTTCGACAAGTCTGTGCAAAATATTGGCTGGCAAATAACGGAAGAAGATAATGGCTGCACTTCTTCTATTGCAATTCACCCGGCTCCGTTCCGTCCATTATTTATGTGCAATAATTTTTTTGACCTCAAGCTTTCACTAAATCCAAATTCTGCTTATGGCAAAATGATGCAGGATTCCGTAGAGTATTATAACAGTTTGGTTGTACAATATTCTCAACAATATCCAATGAAAGCGGCTACTCAGAAAGCGCTTAAGCAAGCTTCAGAAAATATGTCCCGGGTGTCAAGCCTGCAAAGCGCCGAGATAACTATAGACGCCAACAATCCTGCCTTAAAAGATAACCGGCACATAAGCGGTAAGGATAAATACACGGTGCTGCACATTGCCGGGGCAGCTTATGCCTGCCGTATTTACATTGCGCCGG
This sequence comes from Ignavibacteriaceae bacterium, assembly GCA_046704565.1. GTDB lineage: Bacteria > Bacteroidota > Ignavibacteria > Ignavibacteriales > Ignavibacteriaceae > FEN-1297. Next base: position 11,074 of record JBJKRP010000011.1, read on the forward strand.
AAGATAATAATTCAGGTTCGCCAAAAGTATATACTAAACTTTTCTTTGGTAACTGGAATGGCGCCGATTACAATGCCAACACTGCTGCCGGCTACCCGTTTATTCATAAGCAGCAAGGACCATTTATTGAAAATTTTGTAGTCACAATAAAGGCGCCGGCATCTGCTGCTGATAAGATCATTCAAAACATTGTCTGGAACAAATTGAATGGAGCAATAAGTAAATGAATGCTTTTATGAAGAAATATTTTTTTATAGTAATAATTTTTGTATTTGCGTATGTTTTTTCGGCAGCGGCTCAGGAGAGCACACTGCAAACCGCAGAAAATTATTTTCTCTATCCGGGCAATGAAATTACACTTCCACCCAATGGAAGAGTTGCTTTGACAATTAAGCAAGCACCATCAAATAAGCAAGTTTCATTAGGACATTGGCTGCCGGTTAAAGCTAATACTGTAACCACCGCACAATGGACTATTGACGGAAAGGATTTTACAAATCAAAATGCTGAAGAGGGCAGTTTTAAGCTTGCTGGCTTGCAATTCCAAGCCGGTGTTTATGCAGCACCTGCAAAAGTACCGCCGCACAATCCTGTTGTTATCACCGTTTCTTTCCAGCCCGAAGGACAAAAAGCAAAAGTCAATCTCTATTGCCGCATTCACATTATTGACAAGAAAAATTATTTCTATTTAAGTGATAACAACAGTGCCGGCGGCACACTGTACGAGGTGAATGAGTCCCTGATGTCAGCCATGCCGGAAGATGCTTACTACGAGCAGGGACAATGGGACGTCATGGTACATGGAATCAGAAAATTAAAAAGCAATAAAAATCCCTTACAGAATTTTATGTCCATTGATGTAGGAATTGATGGAAACGGAAAAGGTACTTATCCATGGACAGTTAAGTGGAATGAAAAGCAAGGCGCTATCCCACCCTACAATAGCGTAGGAGTAGGGGGAATAGGAAAAGATGGAACACCTTTCGAAGATGGGTCTGTGGATTGTCGACCTCACGGGAGCGATAAATGTAAGCCCGTTGCGTTGGAAGGCAGCACCACCGTTACGGTCTTTGACAAGCAGAAGGAAATCATGAAAGGATACTTTTCAGGAATACTGGTAACGAACACCGGTCAATACGTTTCGGTTTCGGGCGCTTTCTCTGTAAAGATGTAATAAGTAATACGAACAAAATAGATTGAATTAAAAAATCTCAATGATAAAATGATGAAGTTTTTTGATGTGGCAAACCAGAACGGGGTGATAGTAAAAAAATAAAACAAAATTAAACTACATGACTATGAAAACAATTATTAGAATTTTTCAGTCAGCTATTCCGGTTATAATCGGTATAGCTCTATGCGGACTTTGCCTGCTTCCTGTCAAAGCTGGTTCTGCTGAAAAAACAGTAAGAACTGACCCGGGAAGCGGTGAGCACTACTCGGAAAGAATTTCTTTAATCGTAAATAGGCTCAATAAAGTTGAACAACCTAAGGCTTTGAATGTAAGAAAAGATTCAGTCAAGGCAGGCTTATTTTCTCCGGCATTTCTGAACCGTGCTCAACATATTTTAGATAAATACAGAAACAGAACTAAATCTCCCGGCGTAGCTGTTGCGTTATATAGCAATGGTAAGTCGTGTTTTCTTTTCAGCGGTAACAACGGCAGAATCAATCCAAAACCTATTACACCTGAAACGGGGTTTGCAATGGGTTCGATCGAGAAAGTCTTTAACTCAACACTTCTGGCGCTGGCTATTGTGCAAGGCAAGGCGACCATCGACGACATTGCAGCGAATTACCTCTTAGCGGCGGACGGTTCAAAAGTGAAACGCAGAGCTGCATTCCGGAAGATTATTCTTAAGAATCTTGTCACACATACGTCTGCGCTGCCGAGAAAACCGCCTGGCAGCATACAACAGCGGATCGGGATGCTTGAGACTAACCTCTATCATAACCACCCGCTGCCGGTTAGTGTTATGAAGTTCCTCAATTCGTGGCATCCTGCATATCCGCCGGGCACGAAGTACCGGTACTCGAACTTTGCATTCATCCTCGTCGGACATGCAGCGGTTTACCTGGAGAACGTGCCTTATACCAGGCTGCTCTCTGACAGCCTGACCAGACCACTCGTCATGCCGCACACCGGGGTGATTTGCCAGTCCCCTGCCCAGGGATGCACAACGGCTCACGATGCAAATGGCATGCCCGAACGCAGAAATCCCGTGACACTCTGGACCAGCACGAGAGATATGCTGCATTTCGTCGAGGCGAACCTGGGAGTAATCAAGCTATCACCAACGCTTGCACATGCCATACGCCTTACGCATCATGAACTCTTCCGGGTAGACAATGATCATGCAGTCGGAATGGCTTGGGAAGAATGGCATCACGGTGATGCACTGCTGCTTTCAAAGGATGGACTGGATGCAGGATTCAGCAGCTGGGTTGGTATGGAACCAAATAGAAGCTGCGGTGTTGTAGTGCTAAGAAACGGAGGGAAAAATCCCGGACCGGCAAAGCTTGGTAAGAAATTATTATCTATAGTTCCTATACAGCACCATCTTCAATTATTGCAAAAATTAAAAAGAAACAAACCTTGAAACCTGTAAAGAATCAATTT
>JBJKRP010000012.1:0-3501 GCA_046704565.1 Ignavibacteriaceae bacterium
TACCTTTGTAAAGCCGGTAGCCTCATACAAATTAAAACCATATATAAAAATGAATATTAATCCGCTGCTTACAAGACATGCCTTAACGATATTGGCAAGGTCCTGCAGTGAGACAAACTTCCAGGAAATATCATAAAGCTTAAAAGAAGAGAACACCGTAATTTTAATGATAACAAATAACGGAAGCACAAGATAAAGAAAGTTACCCCACCCAATACCCGAAATAAAATTATCCTTAATTGCAGCCGAAAGAAAAAGCGCCGCGGCAAATGAGATTACATCAAATAATATTAGAAGGAATTTTCTCATCATGTTGGCTTGAGAATTAAGAAACAGCCTTCCGCTCATATAAACAGTCCCTTTACAGTATAGATAAGAATTTTAAAATCGGTAAACGCTCCCATCTCCCGGATATATTTTTTATATAAACGGATTTTTACCGGAAGAATTTCTTTGAGATAAAATGTCTCGTTGTCGCCGGATTTGATTATAGTTTCCTCGTTCTTAAACCTGACCGAAGCGTAATCTGTTATGCCCGGCTTTACGTTCAGAATAAAAGAATACTCGTCTTTATAATGATTCGCGTATCTAAGCAGTTCGGGTCTCGGTCCGATGAGGCTCATGTCGCCCTTAAGTACATTGATCAACTGCGGGAGCTCGTCAAGCTTAGTCTTCCTTAATATCCTGCCCAGCGGTGTTATCCTGGAATCAAAGTTTGAAGTTATGCCGCAGCCGATCTTATCGGCATCTTTTACCATGCTTCTGAACTTTATAATCTTAAAGGGTTTCCAATTTTTGCCTACCCTTTCTTGCACATAAAATACCGGGGTGCCTGAGGTTATTATTACTGCGAGAGATATTACCGCCATAACAGGCAGCATCAACGTAAGCGCCGTTATTGCTAAAAAAATATCAAGAGATCTTTTAAGTAAGAAATACATGCCGTTCACTTCAAATTCGCCAATAAAAAAATGACCGCTTTCATTTTGCATACTTCCTTGTCAGTCTATTTACGGAATCTGCTACCCTGTGTATTTGCTCTGCCGACATGCCAGCCCAAATAGGCAGCGTGATAATCCTTTGATAAATATATTCCGAGACCGGGTAGTCTTCAGTCTTTAAATTGAAAGCATCCCGATAATAAGGATGCCGGTAGAGAGGTATAAAATGAACACTTACTCCTATGCCTTCTTTCTTTAATTCATCTATAAATTGAGACCGGGAAACTTTAAGGTGGTCTATATCAATTAGGATGGGATAGAGATGAAACGAAGGCTCCCTGTCTGCCTTATATTCGTAAAGCCTTATCAGATCGTTCCGGGAAAAAAGACTGTCGTACAATTCAAAGATTTTCTTTCTTTCCCCGAGCATGAAGTCTATCTTCTTTAGCTGCGCAATCCCCAAAGCAGCCTGTATATCGGTAAAGTTATATTTGAACCCGGGCGCAACGACTTCATAATACCAGGAGCCTGTCTCGGAGTAACGGTTCCAGGCATCGCTGTTAATGCCGTGAAGCCGCATAACCGAACAGCGCCTTGCAAGTTCTTCGTCACCGGTACAAAGCATTCCGCCTTCGCCCGTTGCCAGAGTCTTTGTAACATAAAAGCTAAAACAGGTTGCGTCGCCGATTGTTCCAATCATTCTATTTTTATAACGCGCCGGCAGCGCATGCGCAGCATCTTCAATAATCTTTATGTTGTTAGCTTTTGCCAGCGAGATAATCTCATCCATATCGCAGGGATTCCCTCCGTAGTGTACCGGGATAATTGCCTTAGTCCTTTTACTTATAGCCTTTTCAATTTCATTAGGATCAATATTAAATGAATCCTTCTGTACGTCGACTATAACAGGTTTAGCTTTAAAGTAGCAGACAATTTCGGCAGTAGCGGTAAAGGTAATCGAAGGGACTATAACTTCGTCTCCTTCTTTTAACCCGTAGGCTTCTAAAGCAAGATGAGCAGCCGCAGTCCAGGAAGATGCGGCAATAGAGAACCGTGAACCGATATAAGAATTAAATTCCTTCTCAAACTTATCCGCCTTCGGACCGGTAGTCCACCACCCTGAACGGATCGTCTCGGTTACCTCTTTTATCTCGTCCTCTGTAATTAAGGGCATATGAAATGGAATATATTCATTAATCATAATGACAAATTTATGGCAAATTTAATACCGGAAATTCGCTCAATTATTTTCATTTAATTTGATAAGATTTAAGCAGTTATTCTTGTTAGGAAGGATTTATTCTCAAAGTCGGAAAAGCAAGTGTTTAAAAATTTTACCTTTACGTAATAAAGGTATATGAGTTTTCTCAAAATCCCTATAAAAAGATGATAATTTCCCGGAAAGAACTGGTTATACCGGCAGGGTGTGAGATAAACCAAAACCTAAGATCAGATTATAAAATTCAGATGGCTGGAAAGGAAATCCAATACTTTGTTATTATTCTTGACGTCGGTAGGCAAGTTTACTATTTTTTTTGAAATGTCGACCGCTGCCGGAAAACTCTCCGGGTTAAATCCCCACAACGATAAGTCTCCCTTAACCGGATGAAGAGGTGAGACAAACCAATCTCCGAGATGGACCTTTGCCTTGGCAGCAATCTCCATAAATCTATCTCTTTCATTTACAAGGAGCGGATATTTAAGGAATAAATGGTCCGGGAAAAAAATTTCATTTACATAAGTTTTGCCCTTGGATTTTAGGAACCCTGTATAATCGACGGCATTTTTTTTCCGCAGTCTGTTTAACTCATCAAGGCATTCTAATTGTCTAATACCTTCGCTGATCTGCGAAGCGCAAATATCCTTAAAATATTTTCCGGGAATTTTTGTCCCGGTCAGTTCTTCTCCCTGCGAGGAACCGATTATAAAGTTATGCTTGCTCAGAAACCTAAAAAGCCTTACCAACTCTTTTTGCGTGAAATCATTAATTAAATTTTTCCTTGCAAAGATTAGCGCAGAAATAATTAAACTGTCTAAGCCGGTAGTCCTTACTTTTTCTTTTTCCAACTGAAATAGTTTTTCTATCAATGTTTCATTATTAACTGCAAGAAAGCCTCCAATACCGGTTGAGAAAGGCTTATTCCATTGAGTTGAATAAAATGCCGCATCGCAGTATGATCCGTTTGGTTTGCCTTTATAATAACCACCGAAACCATGCGTGCAATCCTCTATAGTAAATAGATTATTCTGCTTTGCCAACTCGATTATACTTTCAACTTCCGAAGAGAGTCCGAAAGTATTCTGACAAATGATTACCTTAGTCCGGGATGTAACGGCAGCCTTTAATTTAGTTATATCGGAATTATAAGTGCGTGGATCAATATCAACATAGATAGGCTTTGCACCAATATATAGGATTGCGTTCGGAACAACAACACAGGTAAATGCAGGTAAAATAACTTCATCCCCTTCTTTTATTCCCATAGCCTTCAGAGCTGCATAGAGCGCAACTCTCCCCTTCCAGTATAGAAAGTTCCTTTCCGGCTGAATGTTTAGAATT
>JBJKRP010000013.1:0-2525 GCA_046704565.1 Ignavibacteriaceae bacterium
TGTTCAATGATCCTCTGATAAAAAAGCTTGCCTTCTTCCTGAATGAGATCGGGATACAAATAGAGCCGGGCAACTATGAAAAAGAAACTGTACTGCCGGGAATTTTAATTCGCGGTAATATGCTTATTGTTGATGAATCTAAATTGTCTTTTCCCGGGGACATATTACACGAAGCCGGTCATTTGGCAGTGAAGCCTTCTTCTGAAAGAAATAAATTTGATATAAATGCAGGCAATGATCCGGCTGAAGAAATGATGGCAATAGCATGGTCATATGCCGCTTCTGTTCACTTAGACATACCGGCTGAAGTCGTCTTTCATGAACATGGATATAGAGGCGGAGCCAAACAATTAATTGAGGCATACCAATGTGGTAACTTTATCGGATTACCGATGCTTCAATGGATTGGTATTGCCGCCGACGCCGTTAATGCTGAGCGTTTGGGAATTGAACCTTTTCCGAAAATGATTAAATGGCTACGAGATTAATTTTATGATTGAAATTCTGAGACTGCCTTTTAATTTTGACCCGGTTAAATTAAAGGATGATCTTTCAAGAGTACCAGTTAGTGAATGGACTGCGCACTTTAATAAATCGACCTATGAAGGCGATTGGAGCGGAACTGCCCTGCGTGCACCGGTAGGCGCCGTCCATCCTATTCAAAAACTAAACCCGAACCCCGGCGAAAAGAACTACCGCGACACGGAGCTCCTTGAAAGCTGTACTTACTTTAAGTTTGTGCTAAAAAGCTTCAAATGTCCGTTAAGATCCGTAAGGCTGCTAAAGCTTAAGCCGGGCTCGGTTATTAAAGAACATGTCGACTACTTTCTTGCGTTTGAAGAAGGTGAAGCACGCATTCATATTCCTGTAATGACAAACCCCGGTCTTCATTTTTATCTGAACGGTAAAAGAGTAATTATGAATGAAGGTGAAACGTGGTATTTAAACTTTAACCTTAAACACACTATTGAAAACAAAGGCAATACCGACCGCATTCATCTTGTAATAGATTGTGAAGTAAATGAATGGCTGATTGGTGCATTTAACTCACATTTTACTTCTACCGGGATAAAGGAATAGTGGAATGCTGGAATAATGGAATAGAACGAATCCCTCCATTATTACAAAACTACATTACCCAACGATAGCTTCAGATTCGGGAATTAATTTTATTCTGGAAAAGAAATGAATATAACGCCTGACCAATTTAAGGACTCGATTCCTTTCAACGTAAGGTTAGAAGACTCAAAGCCGGTAATTGATTGGCTGTACGCGGGAGAATGCCGTTTTACCGATCCCTTCTTTGAAGATACTGTTAAAAGATGTTTGTCATTGCAGGAGAATAATAAGGGAAAACTTACAACAACTTTCGAAGTTATTTCTGAACTGAGGAGACAATTTACTTCGTGCCCGCCTTCGGGATTTATCTTCCATACTTCACGGTGCGGCTCGACTCTAACCTCGCAAATGCTGGCGGCGCTTCAGCAGAATATAGTTATCTCAGAAGCCCCGCCTGTTGACAGCATCTTACGTGCAAGGCTGAAAGAGAACATTCCAGTTGAACAGAGGACAAAATGGCTTGTTGATTTAATCTGGATACTTGGTAGAAAGAGATTTGATGAGAAAAAAAGCTTGTTCGTTAAATTCGATAGCTGGCATATCTTAGACTTTAATTTTATATCTTCAGCGTTCCCCGGAGTACCCTGTATTTTTTTGTACCGTGATCCGGTTGAGGTTTTAGTCTCCCACCAAAACAAAAGAGGCTCTTTCATGGTGCCGGGGTTAATAGAACCCGGGTGGTTTGGATGGGAGTGCGGGTGGATAAAAAACCTATCACTCGATGAAAACGGCGCTATGGTTCTTAATAAGATATATGAAGCGGGGCTTAAAGCCGTTTTAAATAAAAATGCTCTTGCAATTAATTACCGCCAGTTGCCGGATTTTATATGGTCCGGTCTTAAAGATTTTTTCCATTTGGAATTATCCGAAAAAGATTTAGATAAAATGAAAGAGGTACCAAAATACTATTCTAAAAATCCCGGTATTAAATTTACGGATATGCCGGAGTTTGTAAGCAAACCTGTTTCGAAGCATACGGTAGAGCTAATTGAAAAATATGTTGCGCCTGTTTATATCAAGTTGGAAGCAATACGAAAACCACTTTAATTATTGATTTGATTGAATAGGATGCTAAGGCTTAATCAATTTGTTGTCCAATAAATATTTAATCTTCATCTCATCTTCTTCCCAGAAATCGAATTTTACGCCTGGATAGTTTTCAAGAAGAAACTTTCGCGTAGGAATAACTATTTCGCCGTAAACATTACCTTCCGAGGTGTAAGCATCTGTATAAACATAATCGAAGACATTCAGATCCGTATTCTTAATGTATGAATAAAAATCATCATTTAATATGTGAAGTTTTTTATTATAAAAGCCGCAGAGCTCAATTACTTCGCTGCTAAGGTCTACAACAGTTATTTTTTCAACCGAATCTTTTTCACATAACAGCCGCGGTACAATAC
>JBJKRP010000014.1:0-5158 GCA_046704565.1 Ignavibacteriaceae bacterium
GCTGCCCTGGGACTTTGCCTATAACCTGCTGCAGAGCTGCAAGCCGAATGCGATACTATTTACTAACGGGGACAATGATACCTTCCCTCTCTGGTACCTGCAGGACGTTGAAGGAGTCAGGAGAGACGTAAGGGTTGTTTGTCTCAGTCTTGCCAATACAGACTGGTATAATGAGCAACTGAAAAACACATCTCCCTACGGTGCCGAAAAAGTCAAGTTTAGTATGACGGACGACCAGATTAAAAATCTCAGTCCCATAGAATGGAAGACACAGCAGATAACAATTCCTGCAAATAAAAACGACCTGGCAAGCTTTATTTCTTCCGATGAGCCTACTACTTTAAATGTAAATGATTCCACGGATATAATGAACTCCCCCGGTATTACTTTTACGATGAAGCCAACCATCGATATCGGAGGCATCCAGGGAATAAGGATACAGGACATTGTTGTTAAGGACATAATCCAAAACAATATCTGGGATAGACCCATATATTTTGCATCGACATGTTCCCCCGATTGTTATATAGGATTGGACGACTACCTTGAAACGGAGGGACTGGCAGCAAGGGTAATGCCCGTAAAGAAGAGCGGCTCGGATTACATGAACGTGACAATAACCAGGAAAGATCTGTTTAACCAGAACCCGTCATTCTCGAAAACTTATGCTACCGGGTTTAAGTTCAGAGGTCTGGCAAATAAAAACATCTTCTTTAACCAGACACAGAGGCGGCTTGTCCAGAACTACAGGAATGTATTTACCGAGCTTGCTTACCATTACCTTTACGCTCAAAATAACAGACAGATGTGCATAGAGACGCTTAACAAAATGGAGAAGGAAATTCCAAGAGAAGACGTTACTTTCGATTACAGGCTTCTGTTTAACGTGGCAAACTTATATCATGCCGCGGGCGATACTACCGAATTTAGAAAAGTTGCACAGGATGTAATTGATGCAGCAAAGCAAAACCTCGATGGCGCGGGTCAGAACCTCTCCTCCCCTTATAATGCGTACAGTATTCTTGAAAGACTCTACGTAAACCTGAATGAATACGGTAAGGCAATCGATCTTATGCAGCAGCTGCAGACGCAGATACCGAACGCCGGCGGTGTGCAGCAGGAGATTAACAGGCTGAAGGTTATGCAGCAGAGCTTCCTTCATCCGCCCCAGGCAAGAGATTCAGTAAAGAAATAAACTTCAGCGGGATGCATTCCGGTTGAGAGGAATGCATCTCGCTGATCACTGTTAGATACTGAACGGATAATTAAAAATTAGTACAATGTTTCTCCCCATATTATAAATACCGTAAGGTTTCAAAAGACTTAAGTGATCATAATAATCCTTGCCGGTTAAGTTTGTTGCAGATAACGAAACATCAAAATATTTACTGCCCCAATAAACTCTTGTACCCGCCGAAATATCGAATAGAGTATAGCCGGGTGTTCTCGTCTCGTTAACGGCAGTATTGTTCTGATCAAAATAATTGCTCATTGTTATTGAAAAATAATTGCTTCTGAATAACCACCATTCGGGGAGATCAAAATTGATTTTTGAGACGATCTTATCAGCCGGCATAAAAGGGAGATAGCCTCCTCCGTTAAACTTTCCGATGAGAGCAGAATATGATGTATTAAAATCCAGCCATTCTACCGGCTTAACATCAAGACTCAATTCCCCGCCCTGGATGAATGCATCAGCCTGCCTGTAATAAAACAAAGTGTAGTTGTTGATCAGGGCTAAAGACTGTTGGAGGTAAATATAGCCGTTTATACCGTTATAAAAATAATCCGCCTGCAGCCGCAGAAACGAATCCTGGTACACGGCGCCCAGGTCCGTTTGGAAATTCTTTTCCGCAGACAGTGCCGGATCGCCGATCTCGTACCTGTTTGTGCCTTCATGGATTCCGTTTGAAGTAAGCTCAGCCAGATCGGGAGCCCTGTAGCCGGTGGAAAAATTTATTTTGAACACCAGGTTATTATTCGCACTATAAGCTGCGCCAGCCGCGCCGTTAATGACATTATAGGTTAAATTCTCCGGCGCAAAATACCCTGCACTGTCCACGGCTCCCATCTTTTTAGAAGTAATATTTTTTGTATCGTACCTTATCCCGCCTTCAATATCAAGTTTGTCTAAGCTTGATTTCAAATATGAATATACCGCGAAGCTGTTGTTATCGGCGTCCGGGATTAATAACCTCGTTCCCTCGTTCTTATTTTTTTGAAAGGAGCCTTGAACACCGATATTCAATTCAGTTGCTTTAAACAGCGGTGTAATCCATCCGGCGTCATAAGAAAAAGTATTAAGCAGAAGGTTAAGCTCGCCGTTATTAAACTGATTGCTTTCCCCTGCAGCCTCAACTTCCTGTCTATGATTGTTCTGGAATCCCAGATCCAATTTGAATTTCGATCCGCCCATAAAGAAAGTATTCTGTAGTGAAAGGATATGGAAATCAATTATATGATGCGGACCGTCAAATCCTCTTTCAAAATGATCTTCGCCCTGATCTTTAGGATTTGTCAGATCGGCAAGCTCAAATACACCGTAAATATGATGCGAGAAAATATAATCGAGGTTGGATACCATCCAGTTGTTGATGTACCCCAGGGAACCGTTAGCAGTAAGACCTGTGTAGCGGGTATTGGGAACACGGACGTTATCTCCATTCAGATAATCTGCGTGAGATTCTCCTCCCAGGTGAAGCTGCCAGCTTAAATTACTGTTTGTACCCTTTAACCCTATTGAACTGCTCGCACCGAGAGTGTTGGAAAAAATTTTTAAGTTATAATTTCCGACTGTTGTACCGACCGGCGTATTTTTATCCTGTATTAAATTTATAATGCCTCCCATAGCGCCGGCACCGTAAATTAAGGAAGCCGGTCCCTGGATAATTTCAACTTCGCCGATGCCGGTTTCATCAAGACCGAAGCCGTGCTCATTCTGCCACTCCTGGTTGTCGAATTTAATTCCGTTTATTATAGTGGCGGTTCTGTAGCCGGTCATTCCTCGTATTACGGGTCTTGAAATCCCGACACCGTTGGACATTTCCGAAACACCGGGCAGCCTGCTCATTGCGCCTACAAGTGATTCGGAATTATTCCGTCTAATGGCTTCGGCAGAAATAGCCTCCACTTTAAGCGGAGTCTTCTCCTGCGTGGAGATTGAATTGCCGACTACGACTACCTGCTGCATCTCGATATTGGTCGGCTCAAGCTGAATGTTTAACACGATGCTTTCTCCACCGGCAGATACTTTTTCGATCTTCGTCTTGTAACCTACCCTGCTAAACTGAATAGTAAAGCTGCCCGGCGGCAAGTTTTCAATTTTGTAAAAGCCTCTCTCGCTGGTTACCGTACCCTTTTGCAGTTCAGGAATAAAGATATTTACGCCGTCCAGCCTTTTATTTGTTTTCTCGCCGGATACCGTACCGGAAATAGTTGTCTGTGCATTTAAAGTAATAAAATTTAATACCAATGCCGCTGCAAGGAATAATAAAAAACCTCTCATATTTCTCCCGTATAAATTAATGAATTACGCCGCATAGAGATCCTGTTAAACCGTCCAGCCTGTAATGACGGAACAATTAAAAGAAATTATGCTTGACTTAAATTATCAGATCAATAAATCAGGAGGCGAATTTAGGGGGCGGAATTAAAATTTCCTTTAAAGGCGGGTGGTAAGCTGCGGTAACCATCGAGGTATATTCTACATTGCCGCTGCCGTTAAACTGTTTTACAGCTTCCGGCGCAAGAAAGTTTTTAAGGATCTTAACCGGGTTGAGAAAAGCTTTCTTCGGGGACCTGCTGTTGTCGTTCGATTTTTCAAAAGAATCCAGCTCTCCGGCAACTCTGTCTTCATGTACGTCGGATATACACGTTACATATACACTATTGCTTTTCCTTTCAAGCCGTACCACATCATAAAGGCGCCCGGAGATTTTAATCTCCTTCCCGCTTGTCCACGGAATTTCCGATTGCCGGTTAAATCTAAATGTAGCCAGATTGCCCGTATCGCCTTCTTCGGCTCTCTCTACAGCTCCGGATGCGGCTATCTTGCAGTCTAACAAGAGGAATCCAAAAGTAAGGTAAAACCCGAAGGCGTTCATAGCAATTAGGAAGGCAAGCAATATGGAAATGATTCTTTTCACCGGTGGCAAGAAAAAATTAAGGCGCCGTATTCATGGTTAAAGTAGAAATATTAACGGCAAAATATAATAAAAAAACGGAATAACCGGCGCATGATAACATGAAAGCAGCATATTCGCTTGAATTTTAATCTCTCTCCATATCTTCTTAACAATTTCTTCACATTAAAGTAATCTTAACTTAACATTGCAGGTTTATCTTTGCCGTGAAAATTTTACTGAGAATGAATGAGAATAATACATATTTCGGATTTGCATTTCACCACTTTCTTCAGCAGCAACAACTTAAGCCGGATAGAGCAGGCGCTGAGGTTTGCCGTGGAATTAGAGGGCGACCATATTGTTATTACGGGAGACTTGACGGATAATGCCGTACCAAAAGACTTTTACATACTAAGAAAGCTGTTTGATAAATTAGGAATTCTTGACGGTAACAAACTCTCTCTTGTTATCGGTAACCACGACATCTTCGGCGGAGTGCAGACCGCCGAAGATATTTTTTTATTCCCTGATAAGTGCGCACGCACCGATTATTATAAAAAGATAAAAGAATTTTATCTCTATTTCCCGGAGCTCTTCGACAGATCGGCTTACTTTAACCCGAAAATTATTTTCCCGTATGCAAAGATTATAGACAACTTCCTCCTTGTCGGATTAAATTCAATTGCGGAGTATTCGAAAGTAAATAATCCTTTTGCTTCAAACGGAGCTATCGACATGCCGCAGATTGCAGAAATGACCGGCATACTTGATAAGTTCAGGTACATGCATCTGAGAAAAATAGTCATGGTACATCATCACTTTAATAAGATTAATATAAAAGATAATTCTCAAAACAGCTTCTGGCAGAATATTGAGAAGCAGACAATGAAGCTGAGGAAAAAGAAGAGACTTCTTAGAATTTTTAAAACCGAGGACGTCGACCTCGTGCTTCACGGTCATTACCATGAGTCCAGGGATTATGAGCGTAAAGGCATACTCTTCTCTAATGCAGGTGCAAGCTTTATCAATGAAGG
>JBJKRP010000015.1:0-17976 GCA_046704565.1 Ignavibacteriaceae bacterium
TAATGCCAGGACAGGCGCGCGGCTTGAGCCTCCTGCAAATGATCCCCTTCAGAAATTTGAGACAAGGATCGACGGGCAGAATGTAATCGTAAAGCTCCCCGAAAAGATAGAGGGAAGAAGGCTTCCGCAAGCTCCAATATCCAAAGAACCGGATAAAAGAAAATTTGTTATACTCGGCGGAGGAGCCGCAGGGTATTCCGCTGCACAAGCTTTGCGGGAGGATGGGTTCGGAGGAGAAATAATTTTAATCTCTAAAGAAGAACACGCGCCTTACGACAGACCCAATGTAAGCAAAGATTATTTAGCCGGCGATGCGGATGAAGCATGGATGCCTCTGCGGGATGAAAGCTTTTATAAGGACTACGGCATTAAGTTAATGCTCAATAAAAAAGTCTCCGGTATCGACCGAAATAAAAAGGAGGTTAAGCTTTCGGGTGGAGAAAGCATATCTTACGACACGCTGCTGATAGCAACGGGAAGTGAGCCTAAAAAGTTAGGAATACCCGGGGAAGAATTGCAGAACGTTTTTACATTGCGCAGCTTCCTTGATTCAAAGAGAATAATTGAAGCGGCGGAGGGCTTGTCTTCCGGTCATGCGGGTGCAAAGAAAGCTGTTATAATCGGCGCGAGCTTTATCGGGATGGAAACGGCATACAGTCTGCGCAAACGCGGTCTTGACGTGCTTGTAATTTCCATGGAGATGATCCCATTCCAGAAAGTCTTCGGCAAGGAAGTCGGCGGTCTGTTCAAGAGACTTCATGAAGAGAACGGCGTAACTTTCAGAATGAGCTTTACGCTTTCGGAATTTGCCGGCAAAGAAAAAGTCGAGGCGGTGCTGCTTCAGAACGGAGAAAGGTTTGATGCAGATATTGTGGTGGTCGGAGTAGGCGTAAGCCCGGCAACAGGCTTTCTATCGCGAAGCGACCCATTCGGGAAGAACTTTGATCTGCTGCCGGACGGCAGTATAAAAGTCGACGAGTACTTCAGAGCAGCAGAGGACGTTTATGCCGCCGGAGATATTGCAGCCTATACAGACTGGCGCACCGGAGAAGACATGCGCATTGAACACTGGCGCACTGCAGAACAGCAGGGAATTTTAGCCGCACATAATATGATGGGATTAAATATTCCTAACCGTATTATTCCCTTTTTCTGGACCTCGCAGGCGGGGCTGAGCTTTAACTACGTCGGTCATGCCGGCGAATGGCAGGAAATTATTTTTAAAGGAGACATCAACTCGCTCGAGTTTATTGCTTTCTATGTTAAGAACGATAAGGTTTACGCAGCAGGGGGAAACTTCCGCGATAAGGAAATGGCTGCAATTGAGGAGCTGATAAGATTAGATAAAATGCCAACGCCGGAGGAATTAAAATACAAATCAATCGACCTGGTCCGGCTGCTTTCGAAATAATCTTTTATTTTGAACTTCACCGTCTTCTTAAGCCATTTTCACATTTTATCGGTCAATCCTAATATTTCTCCCGTTCTTTTATTAAATTTATTCAGACGATATTTATTTGATTGAAGAATATCGTGTTTGAGTTGACTTCTCGACTTATCATATTTTTATTTATCTGAAGGGAATTTTAAATGTATACCGCATTACTATTCGGACTTCTGGGGATTGCAGCTTTCTTTTTTATCACCGGCTCGCAGAAAAGACAGACAATCAAAATTTACATAGGACTCGGGACTGCCGCGTTGACTCTGTTTTTCTTCTGGTTTATGGGATTCTGGGGAGAGGCTCTCTGGTTTGAAAACCTCGGCTATGGAAACCGCTTCTGGACTATCGTCTTCTCCAACGGCGGGTTTGCTGTTGCAGGTGCGGCTGCCGGGTTATTTTTGATCTGGCTGCTTACATTTAAGATTCCAAAAGAGCATAAGATAATCTTAGGCGGGTCAAAAGCTCTGGCTGTATTGATCGGCGGAGTGTGGGGCATTTCCAACTGGGATGTAATTCTGAAATTCTGGGACAGAGCCTACACAGGTCTTACCGACCCGATACTCGGCAAGGACGTGGGCTTTTATCTTTTCACCCTGCCCTTCCTGGACAACCTTTACGTACTTTTAATTCTTATCTCTCTCGTAGGTCTTATAGGCGCAGTCTTTTCTTCTCTGTTTAGATTTACCGGCGACAACATAGTCCTTTATTTTCCGAGCCCCGGCGAAGTTAAAACCGACAGATTTTATTTCCCTCTTTATTTAAACAGCGCGGTATTCATCTTTGTACTTGCGCTGCAAAGATTTTTAGACCGCTACCACCTGATGTATTCAACGACAGGAGTTGCTTCGGGACCAAGCTGGACCGACGTAAATATACTTCTCCCCGCATACACAGTGGTAATAATATTAATGATTCTTGTCGGGCTTGCTTTAATTTTACCGTCGATTCGCAAGAAGTTTCAGAATTTCTTTTACATGAAGCTTCACATACTACCCGAGCGCTCACACATTATGGTATTGACCGGCGCAGGCGTTACACTCGTCGCAATCTGGCTTATTGCGTTTACGGTTGTGCCGGGCTTGTTTGAATGGCTTGTAGTACAGCCGAATGAAATAACCTTTGAGAGACCTTACATCTCGAACAACATAAAGTTTACCAGGTATGCCTTCGGCTTAAATAAGATAGAAGAAAAGCAGTACCCTATGAGCGGCAGCTTCACTCCTGATGTTGTAAACAACTATCCGGGTATCTTTAAGAATATCCGGCTCTGGGATTGGAGGGCTCTCGATGCCGTATATAAGCAGTTCCAGGCATTCCGCCTTTATTATGAATTCTCCGACGTGGACGTCGACCGCTATGAAGTTAACGGGCAATACAGGCAGGTAATGGTGTCGGCGCGTGAAATGAATATAGATAACCTTCCCGCGCAGAGTCAGACATTTGTAAACAAGCGCTTCCAGTACACGCACGGCTACGGATTAACGATGGCAGAGGTGAACGAATTTACCCCGCAGGGGCTGCCGCATCTTTTAATAAGAGACATCCCGCCGGTAAGCGAGTCGCCCAATTTAACCGTTAAACAGCCGCGTATTTACTACGGCGAAATGACGAGTACCCCGGTAGTGGTTAACTCTAAGCAAAAGGAATTTGACTACCCGAGCGGCGAGGATAATGTTTATAACAGGTATTCGGGGGACGGCGGCGTCCGCATATCCAGCTTCTGGAGGAAGTTTTTATTCGGCTGGAAGTTTGACGGCACAAGCTTTCTTTTTTCTGATTACCCTACAGACAGCAGCCGCATTATGTTCCACCGGCAGATTGAGGAACGCGTTAAGCTTCTTGCACCGTTCCTTAAATTCGACAAAGACCCGTACATAGTTCTTGCAGACGGCAAGCTTTACTGGATAATTGATGCTTACACGACTTCAAGTTATTTCCCTTACAGCCAGCCGCTGCCCGAGGAGAACGACATTAACTATATCCGCAACTCGGTGAAGGTTACAATAAATGCGTACAACGGTAACGTAAACTTTTACATAATGGACAAGAATGATCCAATAATAAAGGTATGGGATAAGATATTCCCGGGTCTATTTAAAACAAAAGATGAAATGCCGAAAGACCTGCTCGCACATATCAGATACCCGAGCGATTTACTCCTGATACAGGGAACCGTTTATGAAAAATACCACATGACCGATCCGACGGTCTTTTATAACCAGGAAGACCTTTGGGTAAGAGCTACCGAAGAATATTACGGACGCACGCAGCCGGTAGAGCCGTACTATGTTATGTGGCAGCTGCCGGGCACAAACAAACCCCAGTTTGTTTTGATGCTTCCCTTTACACCAAAGAATAGGCAGGTTTTAATCGGATGGATTGCAGCTATGTGCGATCCCGGAGACTACGGTAATATCCTTGCTTATCAATTTCCTAAGGACAAAACCATTCTTGGTCCGCAGCAGGTTGAAACAAAGATAGACCAGGACAGCTATCTTTCAGGGCAGTTAACATTATGGGATCAGCGCGGCTCAAATGTTCTTAGAGGCAACGTTCTTGCCATTCCAGTTAACAATACTCTGTTCTACGTCGAGCCGATTTATCTGAAAGCCGAAACGGCGGCGTACCCGGAGATGCGTCTTGTTGTAGTTATGCACGGCAATAACATGAGTTATGCAAAGTCGTTTGATCAAGCGCTTGCAAATTTATTTTCGGATACTACTCCTTCGCTGAATCTTGCAGAGCAGCAGAATACTCCGCAGGGAAATGCCGGCGCTCCATCAAGCGCAAAGACTAAGAGTTCGGTGCAGGATCAGATCCGGGCAGCAAACGATGCATTTAATAATTACCTGAAATACTTAGGCAACAAAAGATTTGACGATGCGGCAAAGCAGCTTCAAAAACTCCAGCAGTCGCTGCAGTCTCTGTCGAACCAGAACAGCGAAAGTAAGTAGGATTGGTTTATTCAATCCGGATTTTTGTGCCGCTAATTTAATAGGGAAAAAAACTTTAAGGACACGGCACATAGAGCTAAGCGCAAATTGATATTAGTTGTCCGGGAGTTAAACTCCCGGACAGAATTCGCTTCGATAGGTTAACTGTCAGACAAAACATCCCTTCTATATCCTTTTATCACTAACTTGTGATGCACTCGCCAAATGTTTATGGATAATATTTTAAGTTTCTTACTCTAAATCTGCATGACTTCTTTTTTGCAACTAAATAATTGAGATTATGACAAGGTAAAATACTATGACAAAGCATGGAAATATTACTACTCTATTTTTAGACATTGGCGGAGTTTTATTAACTAATGGTTGGGACAGGCAGGCAAGGACAAAGGCAATCAGCAAATATAATCTCGACGGCGAAGAAGTAAACGAGAGGCATCATCTTACATTTGATACTTACGAAGTAGGCAAGCTTAGCCTTGACGATTACCTGAATCGTGTAATCTTTTACGAAAAGAGAAGCTTTACTAAAGATGATTTTAAGGAATTTATGTTTGAACAATCGCAGCAGCTTCCGGACATGATCGATTATATTAAGAAGATTAAAAAGGATCACGGCTTAAAAGTGACAGCCGTAAGCAATGAGGGTCGCGAGCTTACCGAACACAGGATAGAGAAATTTAAGCTTTACGAGCTGTTCGATTCTTTTATCGCCTCAAGCTTTGTTCATTTCAGGAAGCCGGATGTGGATATATTTAAGATTGCGCTCGACGTTTCTCAGACTTCACCTGAAAGGGTTGTATACATAGACGACCGTCATATGTTTGTGGAGGTTGCCGGTGAGGTTGGAATCAGAGGCATACATCATACAGGCTTTGCAGAAACAAAAGAAAAGCTGTCTGAATTTGGATTAAGTTGAACGATAAAAATCAACGGAGAAAAAAATGAAGAATATTGAATGCGAAATCGGCATGATCGGACTTGGGGTAATGGGCATAAACCTTGTCCTGAACTTTACAGATCACGGATTTGCCGTTGCCGGTTTCGACAAGGATAAACTAAAAGTAGAAGCATTAAACAAAGCCGCTGGAGATAGGAAGGCATTTGGAGCGGGCTCGCTGGATGAATTTATCAAGCAATTAAAGAAGCCTCGCAGGATAATGATGCTTGTTCCCGCCGGTGCACCGGTCGATGCGGTAATCGATGAAATACTGCCTTACCTCGATCCGGGCGACATGATCATTGACGGAGGCAACTCACACTTTATTGATACCAATAAGCGCTTCAAAGAATTGGAAGCGAAGGGAATACATTTCCTCGGAGTCGGCATTTCAGGCGGAGAGGAAGGCGCACGTTTCGGTCCGAGTATGATGCCCGGCGGTCCTAAAAATGCCTATGAACTTGTACGCCCAGTACTTGAAGCCGCTTCAGCAAAGTTTAACAATGAAAACTGCGTTACGTATCTTGGTCCGGGCTCAGCGGGTCATTACGTAAAGATGGTGCATAACGGAATTGAGTACGGCTTGATGCAGCTTATCTCGGAAGCTTACGACCTGATGAAGCGCGGCTTCGGTCTTTCGAACGAACAACTGCATAATATATTTTCGGATTGGAATAAGAAAGAGCTCCAATCTTTTCTAATTGAAATTACCGCGGATATTTTCTCAAAGAAAGATGAAGAAACCGGCGGCAGCCTGATAGATAAGATTCTCGATGAGGCAAAGCAGAAAGGTACAGGCAAGTGGACATCTGAAGATGCGATGGAGCTGCAGGTTCCTCTGCCTACTATCGATGCAGCCGTTTCTATGCGGGACATGTCGGCTTATAAATCAGAGCGTGAGAAAGCGGCTGAAGTGTTGTACGGTCCGGACACTAAGGTTGAAGAAGACAACAAGCCGTTTATTCAGCAGCTTGAAAGCGCTCTTTATTTTGGAATGGTAACTACTTATGCCCAGGGGATGTCGATGCTCAAAAGAGCCTCAAAGGAATATAATTATAATTTAAGTTTAAAAGATGTTGCAAAGATTTGGCGCGGAGGATGCATAATAAGAGCAGCGCTGCTTGAAGACATCCGTGCGGCTTTTGAAATAAATCCTGAGCTTCCAAATCTTATTGTTGATCCGGCTTTATCAAAGCAAATTTTGAACAGACAGGAAGACGTACGTGCTATAATCAAAACAGCAATCGAGAGCGGGATACCGGTACCTGGATTTGCAGCAGCAATCGGTTACTTTGATTCATACCGGAGCGCATGGCTGCCGGCAAACCTTGTCCAGGCGCAGCGCGATTACTTCGGTGCTCATACTTACGAGCGCGTTGATGAAAAAGGAATCTTTCACACTCAATGGAGCCATGTTTAAGGAGACATAATGCTATCTGCAAGAAAACCCGACAACACAATAATAATAGTATTCGGAGCGGGCGGAGATTTGACCTGGCGGAAAATAACACCGGCTTTCTACAACCTGTTCCTGGACGGGTGGCTGCCGGATAATTTTGCCGCTATCGGATTAGACATTAAAGATATGTCCGATGATGATTTCAGAACGAGGGTACTTGACGGAATAAACCAGTTCTCGCGTTCCGGTAAGGCAAAGCCGGAAGACTGGCAAAAATTCTCTCCGAAGCTGGCATACCGGAAAGCAGACTTCACAAGCGGGGAAACCTTTGACAGGCTTGCCCAACAAATAGAATCAATCGAGAAAAAGTGGAACGGGAAGTCAAACAGGATATTCTATATGGCTATACCTCCCCGCTTTATTGAGGACATTGCAGAACAGCTTGGAAAATCAAGATTAGCTAAAGATAAAGAACGGGCAAGAATTGTTGTAGAGAAGCCTTTCGGGCATGACCTGGACAGCGCCAGAAATCTTAACAGAATTATCTGCAACATTTTTGATGAGCACCAGGTCTACCGTATCGATCATTATCTTGGTAAAGAAACAGTTCAAAATATGATTGCGTTCAGGTTTGCCAATGCCCTGTTCGAGCCGATATGGAACAGGAACTACATTGACCATGTACAGATTACGGTGGCGGAGCAGGTGGGAGTAGAGCACCGCGGAGGCTACTATGACAACGCGGGTGCACTGCGGGATATGATCCAGAATCATCTCCTTCAGCTCCTCTGCCTAACGGCGATGGAGCCGCCGGTCTCATTTAATGCCGATGAGGTGCGGAACAAAAAAGTAGATGTACTTCGCGCCATCAGGAAGTATAAGAAGGATGAGATACGTTCGTTCGCAGTACGCGGTCAGTACGGCAAAGGGTGGATCCAGGGCAATCAAACTGCGGGTTACCGGGAAGAACCGGGAGTTAATCCCAAATCGATTACCGAATCTTTTGTTGCCATAAAGTTTTTTATTGATAATTGGAGGTGGCATGACGTACCGTTTTACCTGCGGACAGGAAAGAGGATGGCTGAAAAAGCCTCGATAATAACAATCCAGTTTAGACCCGTACCTCATAGCGCATTCCCTTCCGAGTCGATCGAAAACTGGCATCAGAACAGGCTTATATTAAACATTCAACCCGATAAAGGAATTATGCTGAGATTCCAGGCAAAGAAGCCGGGGCTTAAGATGGTGCTGAATCCCGTCGATATGACTTTCAATTACGATGAAGCCTATTCCGGTGAGCCGCCGGAGGCTTATGAAACCCTGCTTCTCGATGTTATGCTCGGCGACGCCACTTTATTTATGCGTGGCGACCAGGTTGAGGCTGCCTGGGCGGTTATTATGCCTATCCTGGATGCCTGGCAATCCTCAGACTCCACCAACTTTCCAAATTACCCGGCTGGTACCTGGGGACCTGAAGACGCGCAAGCTTTAATTGCACGCGACGGGCATAACTGGATTATGGCTGCACTAAAACCGTAATTATCCCGGACAGGTTTTATTTACTTATTATTTGCTTCGACTTCGTCAAGAAGCTTTTCAGCGGCTTCAATGCTTTCAGCCTCCATTGCTACATAGCCGACAGAGCGAGAGCTTCTCTGCCATTGGTTTGCCGCAACAAAGTTACTGCTTTGTACAATCCTTACAACATTTCCCATTCCTATTTCTTTTGCCTTACGCTGGGTCTCTACCAAAATTTGCCTGCCTTCTTCGCTAGTGGGCTGAAAGTTTAAGATTTCGGAAATGACGCTGAACCCGGGTCTAAGCAGCTTAAGCTTTTGTATAAGATCATCAGACCAGGCTTTCATTTCCGCGACGTCGACTCTGCCTTCAACCTTGAGATGCATGCGGTTTTTAATTAGATTGGATCGGTTTGAATACATACCCATTGCCTCCATAAGAGTTTTATAATCCGAGTTTTCAGATCGGAACAAACATTAATTTTTAGATAGATTATTTCAACCTAAAGAAGCATAAAGCCCCTTGTCCCTTAACAATCTTTTCATAGTCGATTATCGGAAAAATTTTTTAATTGTTTATATCTTAAGAATAGTGAAACCACACACAACGCCGCAGCTTCATTACTAAAAGTATTAGATTAATAACTTTTGTCTTTATATATTATAAAGGAAACATTTGGTTGTTGAATGAAAAAGCATAATATACCTCTCGGTAAAATAATTGGAATCCCGGTCGGGCTTGACTACACGTGGTTCCTGATATTCCTGCTGCTTACATGGACACTTGCAACCACTTATTTCCCTGGCGAATTCAAGAACTGGAGTGCTGCGGAGTACTGGCTTGTCGGAGCCGCAACTTCAATTATGCTTTTCGTAAGCGTGCTGCTTCATGAACTCGGTCATTCCGTCCTGGCTCTTCATTATAAGATTAAGGTAAAGCAGATTACTTTATTCCTGTTCGGCGGAGTTGCAGAAATTTCGGGTGAGCCGCCGAAGGCTTCTGCCGAATTCTGGATTGCAATTGCAGGACCGGTTGTAAGCTTCCTGCTGGCATTGATCTTTTATCTTCTCGAACTGATTTTAAAAAGTGCGGTAGCTATTTATGCACTCTTCGAATACTTAGCCTACATAAATTTTGTACTTGCGGCTTTCAACCTAATACCCGGCTTCCCTTTAGACGGCGGCAGAATATTCAGGGCTGCCGTGTGGGGCTATACCCACGACTTTAAGCGGGCAACGTACATTGCCGTTATACTGGGCAGATTTATCGGCTTCCTATTTATTTTTTACGGCTCTCTTCAGATGTTCGGCGGGGACCTTAGCAACGGCTTATGGATCGCTTTTATCGGGTGGTTCCTTGAGAGCGCTGCGATGTCCCAGCTTCAACAGCAATACCTGCAGGATAACTTAAGCGGGCATACAGTGTTTGAAGCGATGACGAGAGACTTTGCAATTGTCCCGGAAGACACCACCATCCAGGAAGTAATGGATAACCACATTCTTGGAATAGGAAGGAGGACCCTTTTTGTTAAGAAAGAAGAAAAGATCATCGGACTCTTAACCCTCCACAGGATAAAGAATGTTCAGCAGGAAAGATGGGCATCCACATTAGTTACCGAGGCAATGATACCTGAAACGGAAACCGAGATGGTAAAGATGAATTTCCCTTTGTGGGAAGCACTAAAGAAGATGGATAAGTCCGGCGTGAACCAATTGCCTGTTATCGAGGACGGACATATAATCGGTGTGCTTAACCGCGAAAGCATTATAACTTACATCCGCAATGCGAACGAGTTCATAAGCCGAGGCTTCTTTGCAAGGAAACAAAAGTAAGATAGGATTCATGAAGCCGGCATGCCGCATGCAATAAGTTACCCGGTATATTTGATTTCTTAAAGACTGATTGACAGGTTGAAGCTTAATGTTAGGAGAAATTATTTACAAATAAAATTGGAGGTATCCAATGAAGAGCGTAGGAGAAATATTGCAGAAGAAGGGCACGGCAATCTGGTCGGTAAAACCGGAAGCAACTGTTTATGAAGCGCTTCAATTAATGGCTGAGAAAGAAATAGGGGCATTGCTGGTAATGAATGACGGAAAAGTCGAAGGAATACTGTCGGAGCGGGATTATGCACGCAAGGTAATCCTGCACGGGAAACAGTCAAAGGATACGCCGGTAAAGGATATTATGTCTACGAAAGTTCTTTATGTTAATACCTCATTGAACACCGAGGAATGCATGGCATTAATGATAAACAAGCGTGTCCGCCATCTACCCGTATTTGAAGAAAATAAGCTTGCCGGAATTATTTCCATCGGCGACGTTGTAAAAGCCGTAATCGATGAGAAGGAATTTGTCATCGACCTGCTGGTACATTATATTACCGGGACTCCGATTTAAGAGAAGTTATTTTTCTCTTTTATATCTGCCCATCAGCGATCCTTCAGCCATGATATGTCCTTCCATTGCTTTAAGTAGCTGCTGCCTTGTTGCGCCTGATTCGAGGTGATGAAGTATTGTATCGAGAGCGTAAACCTTAATGAAATATCTATGCGGCTTACCGGCAGGCGGACACGGACCTCCATAACCGACTCTGCCGAAGTCGTTTGTACCGAACATTACTTCATCGCTTACATTTCTGGACGGAGTAACATCTTCGTGCAGTTCTTTCAGGCTGCCGGGAATGTTGTATATTACCCAATGGACAAAGTCGCCGCCGGGTGCATCCGGATCAAACATAATAACGGCAAACGATTTCACGTCCTTAGGAACATTGTTCCAGTGGAGCTGCGGGGAAACATTTGCACCGTCGCAAGAATATTTAGGAGGGATGAAATTCCCGTCCTTAAATGCGGAGCTGTAAACTTTCATTTCCATATTTTTACTTTTGGATTTAGTCTGTGAAAAATTTTGATTAAAGATCATAAGAAAGACAAAGGTTGTAAGGAGAACTGCCTGGAAAGTATTTATTCTCTTGCAGGCAACAGCCGGAGAAAAAAGATGAAGCGTGTATCTAAGCATATAAACCTCTTAGAAATTCTACTGAAATTTAATTCACCAAAGATTAGAAATCCAGAGGCTGTAATAACAAATCAGGGATGACGATTATTACATCAAAAGCCCATGGCTGTGATCAATTTAATCCTGTGTTAAAAAATATTTCTAAAAGCGTTGCTAAATATATATATTTGCATCGCGGTACATCGTAACATAATCAAACAGGAAAAACAAATGCATCTACCGGTAATTTTAATTCTGATTGGAGTCTTTTCAACAGCGGCTGCAACTCAAATAATTGCATTAAGAACTTACTTAAGGCGCAGGAGAGAAGAGCTTAATAAATAGTGCAGGCTGCTTTTCCAGCCAAACCGGGTTAAAGAAAGCACCATTGCATCTGAAAATCATTAGCCATAAGTTTGACCAGCCTTACTTAAAACTTATTTAAAAGGAAAAACATGAGGTCCTGGCTCTTTGCCTTTCTATTACTAATACCGGTAATCTTACCGGCGAATTCTTTTCCGCAGAATAAAATAAACAGCCGGGGAATTAAGGAATTGTCCGGCAAATGGGAAGCTCTGGATTTATCTCAGGGTATGTCTTTAACTTACGAATACATGAGAAACAATCAGTTCAGGTATATGCTTTATTCAACCCTGTACGGAAAATATAAACTCAACGGCAAGCGTTTAATTTCAATGTACAAAATTCCATCTGTAAGTAATGAGCAGGCGGATACTTCTTATATTTCAGCTTATCTCGATACTCTTTACCAGGTTACAGTCCAGGGGAAAAAAGAAATTTTAAGAAAGATGGTTAGGCTGAACGGCAAAGCCCGCCCCGGCACCGGTATTATTGGCGAATGGATAGATGTAGCCGGCAGTAGAAAGAGCATTATAAACTTTAAGCCTGATGGTCAACTGGAACTAAAGCATCTCTTAAGATATGTTACCGGTAAGTATATTATCCGGGGTGATAATGTTTCCGTAATATCAAGAGGTACGACAATAATGAAAAACAGGTTTGTGTTCGACAAAGGCTTCCTGCTTCTTTATTCCGAAAATGTAAGCGCACCAATCAAATTAAAGCGTGCGGGGAAGTAATTATTTACTAATCTGTAATAACAAGGTGCCGGTCAGCCTCCGGCACCGGTCAGCTCACTCTTTTAATTTTTTGAAGCAGCTAATAGTAGTCACCTCCGAAATCAATCTTTCTATCTCTGATTACAGTAGCTATTATTCTTTCAAGCCTGCCCTTTACATTCACTATTGTAAGCTCTTTAGCAGACAAATTTATTACGAAGATTTCGCGAAGCTCGTTGTTAAGATTTTGTTTGACATATACCGAGGATACATCGGCTTTATCATAGCTCTTAACAAGATAGCTCCAGCCGTCGCTTTGAAGCCTTCTGTCTATCTTATTCAGTATCTCAATTGCAGCCTGTCTGCTTACCGGGTCTGAATTTCTGAAGACGCCAACCTGTACCTTTGAGAGATGCCGTATAACTTCGTGA
Organism: Ignavibacteriaceae bacterium; assembly: GCA_046704565.1. Lineage (GTDB taxonomy): Bacteria > Bacteroidota > Ignavibacteria > Ignavibacteriales > Ignavibacteriaceae > FEN-1297. The sequence goes on from JBJKRP010000015.1 coordinate 12,763, forward strand.
GCATCTTCGTCGCTGAAATCGGCTATTGCGGAAGCAAACGACAAGCCGGCAGAGCCGATACTGAACTCGATGTCCTTATGGAAATGAACGCCGGCAGTTGATATTATTTCGTTTTTGATCATCGAAAAATCATTATCGACACCGAAACAGCCTAAAAAAAGTACACTTGAGAAAATCAGCAATGCCGGAACCAGTATCAATTTTGTTTTCATGATTCCGCCTCCTTTACTTATTTATTTTTTCGAGCGACGGAATATCAAACTTGTTCCCGAGCCTGCCCAGCGCATCCATATCGATGCTGCCCACAATATTTACGAATGCCGCTTCGCCGCCCTTATTGAGTGACGTTACAACGAGCCCAATAATGTTGTTCTGATCGGATGTTGTCTTAATATAGACGTTGGTATTCTCATCCGCACCTTTAACCTTAACAATCCTGTTCCAATTTTTATCCTCAAGCCGCTTATCTATCTGATCAATCTTGCCGGAAATTTCCTTAGCATTGTTTCCGGTAACTTTAAATGAATAAACCTTAACAAGCTTGAGACCTTTAAGAAGATTGGAAAGTTCAGGATCTTCCTTTGATGTCATGCCGCTGACCATCTTCAAAAGATAGCCTTCTATATTTACCTCGGTCATGTTCTCGCTGTTCATAAACGGCGCAAGGCTGCCGAAGTCGACATATCCCGGATATTTAGAATAATCCTCTTTATTCTGCGCGCAGACCGTAACGGCTGCAAGCGCAAACAAAACCGGTATAAGAAATAATATACGTTTCATAGTTAACCTCCATTTAATAGGTTATTTATTATGTTAATACTCTTCTTGATCGGCGGAGTAACCTGCTTCTCAAGAACATCCTGAGTTAATGTATTTTCTGTAGATCGAAAAACTCTTCCGACTATAGCCAGCGATTCTTTCACTTGCTGCTCTGCTTTTAAAACCTCCGCCTTTGAATATTGTTGTTTCACCGGCGGCTTCCTTAAAACGAAGAAGCTTATAATGGCAATTAGTATCAATGCCGAAGCAGTAGTCAACAACGGTCTTGCAAAGGCAAATCCTGCATATTTTGTCTTTTCCCTGCCGGCTGTTTCTTCGCTGCGAATTTTATTTTTAGCGGATAGAATAACCTCACGCGGGCATTCCATATTCCTATAATAATGGACAGCTCCTGCAGTGGTTTTGTATTCTTCCAGAAGCTCTTTTACCCGCGGATTTCTTAAAGAAATAAAATAGACTCTTATCTTTTCAGCAAGGCTTGCATCCCCGTAGGCAACGCAGATTATGCTGTCTATAAGCTTCTCATCAATTAAATTCGACTGTTTCATTCCTAAATTCCTTTAATTCTTCCTGCATCTTTTTCCTTGCGCGAAGCAGATAAACTTTTACGCTGTTAATCGGAACGTTTATGTTCTCGCTTATTTCTCTGTATTTAAAACCCTGTATCTCGTACATAATAAAAATCTCTTTTAACATTTCAGGCAGCCGCTCGATAGCATTACTGATTCTTTCCTTAAGCATCTCACGCCTTGCGCTAACTTCCGGGTCACTTAAATAATGCGGCGACCTAATTTGTATTTCCTCTCCTTCGTCGATAATAAGCTCTCTTTGCGAATTCACTTTCCTTCTCCTTAAATAATCCAGGCACAGGTTGTGCGTTGTTTTCATTATCCAGGACTTTGCCGAACTCTGGTTGAAATTGTCCAGGTTATTCCAGATTCTTATTAATACTTCCTGTGTAACGTCATCAGCATCGAGACGGTTTTTCAGCATGAAGCAGGAATAACTGTAAATCCTGCTCTTATGTTCCTTAATCAGAATCTTATATCTAAGACTTTTTAACATCTTTACTTTAAAGACGAAATGAACTTCAAAATTGTTACACTAATAATTCATAAAAGCTGTTAAGCAGCCGGATAATTATAAGGCTGCCTTATTGCTGAAAAATTTCTACTAAATACTAAGTTGAACAAAATACATTGCACAGAAAATAAACTAAATAAGCAAAACGGGCAATTATCTTTTATTACTACCTGACAGCAACTTATTTAATATTACCGGATCCAGGTTTTCTAAAACGCTGTTCTGGGGGATATTAACAAGAATTTGAAACGCTTTATAAATTATGATAGCCGGTTTATCCAGGTTGTTTTTTATAATTAAGCGTTTAACAATCCCGTCAAAGTTAATTCCGTTGGTTAAGCTTCCGCTGCCATTATTGTCCACAAAAACCTGAGCGCTGCCAGAGCGCCTGCTGCTATAAATGTTCGAATAGTCTTCTCTCATCTGCGCCGAAGCGAAGCCAGCATTAAAGATAAACAGAACCGACGATAGTAAGAGTAAATATTTCATAGTCTGAATGCCGCTAATTACTTTAATTTCGTGCTTCTTTAATTCAAAGACGAAACGAACAGCGAAATTGTTACAACTAAATTGTTGCAAAGGCTATATTCACTGTTTGGCGGCTCTGGCTTCCGGATATCAAAGGCAATATATTATATAATGGATATTTAGAGAAGAATCCTTTGCGAATACGCCTGCATTACCTGCAGTGTGATTTATAAATGAGAGGTTAACCTTTTTCCTGTAAGATGTTTGAATACGAAGATAATATTTTTAAATTTTGTCCCGGTTCATTAAAGATTTTTCATCAGATGATTTTAACTTGGCAATAAAATTTTTACCACTTGGCGGCGCTGAAGAAATAGGAGCCAACTGCTATTACCTTAACGTTTCCGGTACCGGAATAATTCTTGACTGCGGTATGCATCCGCAGAAGACCGGGAGAGAATCTCTTCCGTCACTTGATATTATTGAGGATAAACAATTGGACCATGTTCTCATTTCTCATGCTCATCAAGATCACCTGGGCGCGCTGCCATTTCTTATTAAGCGGCATCCTTACTTAAGAATAACCACTACACCGCAGACCCGCGCTCTTGCGGAGGTTACTCTGCATAATGCTATCTCAATCCTTAAAGAGCAGATTAACGAAGCCGAAAAGCTCGATCTTTATACTCATGAGGAAATCGATCTGTTAATCCGCTCGATCGATTACAAAGCCTATAACGATGAGTTTGATATTTCCGGCTACTCTTTCCGGGACGGTAAAGTAAAAGCGCAGTTCTACGATGCCGGGCACATACTTGGTGCGGCAGGAATTTTAATTGAAAGCGAAGGCAGGAAAATCTTTTATACCGGCGATATAAACGTAGACAACCAGGCATTAACTCCCGGTGCTGATTTACCGCAGACAAAAATCGACACGCTGATTATGGAAACGACTTACGGCGATACGGATTCGTCTTCAATTCTAAGATGGAATGACGAAGCGCTAAGGTTCGCAAGATCAGTCAATAAAGTTTTGAACGACGGCGGCTCTATTTTAATCCCTGTTTTCTCTTTGGGCAAAATGCAGGAAATCCTGACTACAATTTGGAATTTAATGTGCAGCGGGAAAATGACTCAAACAGAAATTTATACCGGCGGAGTTGCAAGGAAAATCAGCAGGATTTATGACTACAACCGCTATTCAATTAGAAGGATTAACCCGGAGCTTGAAATTTCCTCTATCCCGCAAAATGATCTTTACGAGGTTGCGCAGCCGGAAAAATTATTTAAGAATCCGTGCATCGTGCTTGCATCAAGCGGAATGATGATTGAAGGGACGGCTTCCTATAACCTGGCAAAGTACTGGATCAAACAAAGCAGATCGGCAATCTTTACGGTCGGCTATATGGAAGCCAGCACGCCCGGATACAAGTTTTCAAACTCTAAAAAAGGCGACTTAATCCAGCTCAATGAATTTACTTCAGAAGAAATCAAATGCTCAATTGAAAAATTCAGATTTCCGTCTCACTCAAGACGCGAAGGGCTTTTGAAGATTGTCCGCAGGCTTCAGCCGGAAAAAATTATTCTCGTCCACGGAGAGCCGGACGGAATCTCGTGGATCGGAGGGGAAATCAAAAAGGAATTTAAGTCCGTTAAACTTTATGCTGCAAAGCCAGGAAAGGAAATTGACATTTAGCTAATGCAGATACGGCTATTGATATATTGGGAATAAATTGAAGAACCAATGGAATTCGGAATTATACGACGCGAAGCATTCGTATGTTTTTAAGTACGGCGAAGATTTGCTGGGATTGCTGAATCCGCAGCGCGGAGAAAGAATTTTAGACCTCGGCAGCGGCACCGGGCATTTGACCGGGATGATTGCAGGTTCTGGTGCTATTGTTACCGGAATAGATAATTCATCGGATATGGTGGATCAGGCGATGAGGAAATACCCATCGATAGATTTCCGGAAAATGGATGCAGCAGGTTTTTCTTTCGATGAAAAGTTTGATGCAGTATTCTCAAACGCCGTTTTACACTGGGTATCTAAAAAAGAAAAAGTTGTAAAATGTATTTCAGATGCTTTAAGACCAGGCGGAAGGTTTGTTGCGGAGTTCGGCGGCAGAGGCAACATCATAAATATTGTTGAAGCACTGAAAAAATATTTAGGATTGAACGGTTACGAGCAGAATATCACAAGAATAAATTGGTATTTCCCTTCCATCGGCGAATACACATCTCTTCTTGAAAAATACGGACTTGATGCAAAATATGCCGCTCATTTCGACCGCGATACCTTTCTTGATAAAGATACAGACATAACCGGCTGGCTGGAAATGTTTGGTAAAGAAATTCTTAAAGGGATTGACGGGAAAGCTAAAATCAATCTCTTAAACCAAATTAAAGAATACTTATCTTCAACCAATATTAAAGACGGGAGATGGTTTGTTGACTATAAAAGGCTGCGCATTCTGGCTGTTAGAGAAAATTGAGCCCGGACAAAACCATGAAGAAAGTTATTCCCGCTTCGATCTTATTATTCATTTTTTCTTCCTGCAAGGGCAGCAGTGTTGTTTATCCGCCTTCGGATAAATATCCGCTTCATAAAAATATTACCTCAACATTTTTCTGGGTCGGCGAGCCATCAGATTCAGCAAGCGGTTATATCCCTAATTCACAGAGCTCTTGGGATATAAACTGGCAGGCTCATTACGGCGGCATTGATGATCCGAACAACCGCAGCGGATTTTTTCCCGCGGGATTTACCCCTAAAGAAAATCCTTTCTACTTTGCCCTGCCTTATGATGATTTCGACGAGAATGGAAACCGAAGGCAGAGCGCTTACAGCATTATTTATTGGGCAAAGGATAAGAACTGGTC
>JBJKRP010000016.1:0-7827 GCA_046704565.1 Ignavibacteriaceae bacterium
TAGGTCTGGAATATTTTTGCAATGAAGGAGACGAACTATGGCAGATGAACGATTATGATTTCATAAATTTTGCTATTGATGAGCTGCAGAAAATTAATATAATAGATAAAAACGAGGTAATTGACAGTACTTTAATTAGAATGCCTAAGACATATCCCGCCTATTTCGGAACATATTCTCAATTTAATTTAATAAGGGAATATACGGATAAGATTGAGAATTTATTTCTCATCGGAAGAAACGGAATGCACAAATACAATAACCAGGACCATTCCATGCTGACTGCTATTACAGCAGTAAATAATATAATTACAGGACAAAAATCAAAGGAAAATATTTGGTGCATTAATACCGAAGACGAATATCATGAAACGAAATAACACTCTTGGATTTTATAAAACAAAAGAAGTCTTATTAATAATCTTATTGGCACTCGGAATAAGATTAAGCTTCTTCGTTTTATTAAAACCCTGGAACAGCGAAGTTGTTAACAAGAAAATTCTTGTACACGACTCAATTGAATACAATGACATTGCACTGAACTTTTTATCCGATCATTCGTTTGTAAATTGCGGCAGTTTTCGTACGCCGGTATATCCTTTGTTTATTAGTTCATGTTATTTGATTGCCGGTAAAACCATCTGGTTTGTTTTACTGGTTCAAATAGCTATAAGCATATTGACTTTACTGGTAGTATATAAATTAGTATTGGAGTTTTTCTCACGGAAAGTTGCTCTAATTACAATACTGTTGCTGTCATTAGATTATCATCAGGCAGAATCTGTCGTTACTCTGCTTACGGAAATTTTGTTCAGTTTTATTTTAGTTCTTTCAATATACTTTTTGGCTGTCGGCTTTAGGAGAAAACAGACTTCATTATATATGGCAATCAGCGGTTCTCTTCTCGGATTGGCTACGCTTACCAGACCAATCACTATCCTTTTCCCTGCTGCGGCAATAGCTTTCATAATAACATACAATTTTTTATCCAATAAAAATGCCGGTTCAAAAATAATAATAAAATCAAGTGCAATATTTTCGTTTTATTATATCCTATCCTTCTTCTTATTTATCTCGCCGTGGATATATAGGAATTATTCAATGTATAAAGAACCATCGTTATCCTCTATTACAGGCTACAACCTGCTGTTTTACAACGTAGCTCTTACAGAAGCTGCCCGAACTGGAAATTCACTTGAATCAACACAAGATTATTTTAAGCGGCAGGTTTATAATTTAGGTGCCGATACGACTGATTTCTATTCCTTTAAAAATTCTAAAATTGATTCTCGGATCGCGATAAAATATATTAAAAATAATTTTATCCCCGTCTGCAAGACACAATTAATTGGAATGGTAAATCTTTTCTACTCCTTCGATAAATTTTCTCGTATTGGTAAATTATCAGGTTTAGCAAGGTACAGGATGACTGGCTTTTTAATATATTATGGTATTCTTTACCTTCTTTCAATAGGGGGGATAGCGTTATTAATTAAGAATAAAAACTATATCTATATTTTATTTTTACTTTTAATTTTTTATTTCGACGTAATAACAGGCGCCGTCGGCGATCAAAGATATGCGGTACCTATTATGCCGTTTGTCTACATATTCTGCGCTACCGGTATTTTATTTTTATATAACAAGAAGAAAGAATTTAGTACGTTGCTGCATCTCAAATTAATGTGAAGCATAATATAGTTATTGTACAGCCCCCATTCTCCATTCACCTTCCTTTCGAACTTCTCCCAAAATATCATTTTTAAAATATTCTGATAAATCTATCCCTTGAATCTCACCTGAAATAACTTTGTAACTTGATACCGAAACCGGATCATAGGGATTGGCGAATGTTATTGGTGATATTTGCGAATGAATATCATATCCCATACCTTGCCATGTAGTCCATAAAATATCTATCGATTCGGTCCAGTTGTTCCAAGCTCTATTCCTGCTGTACCAATGGTTGTAGTCTGATTGTAGATATTTAATTGTTGAAGGGTTAACCATCAGAATTTCCTTCGACGCAGTTATGTCATTAATAATAATATTATTTTCTATAATAAGTGTATCCAAATTTGAAAATAAAAGACAGGAAGCCATCGGACTTCCGTTTAAAATAGTATTATTAAATAATCTTATGCTAGTATGGTAAGCGGGATTGCCCACAATATCAATTCCGTCCCAATCTGTCGTATTTCCGCATATAATATTATTATAAATTAACAACCTGTTTGAGTAGCAGTCATTATAATACAGTGCGCTGCCGTTATGAATGGCAGAAGGTTCAACATCAAAAAAGAAATTATTTGCTATTACGCTTTGCAGGTTTTCAGATGAACCCTCTTTATACCATTGCATAACATCAATATGAGCGTTTGAGCCATCCAAGCCTCTAACATGTATAACGTTGCCGGTAATTGTATGACCACCGGCTCCTCCTCCAACATCAATGCCGTCTTGATCATTTTGGATCTGCTCATCAACGGAATTCAAAAGAGTTTCTATGTTATTATTAGTAATAAAAATAACAGTGTCGCCTACTATGTTTAACGGACTGCAATGACCATCTGTAATTAAATGGTTGCCGTCAATATAGATCCGGCTAGAGTTATGCACAAGCAGATTATTGCAGTACATATTGTTATTATCTATTTCCCATTCAACCGTAATGCCGGTTAATTTAATATTCCGGCAGTTGTCGACTGCTAAAGTTGCTTTGTAATCATTTATTGAGCTTGCCGAAAAAATTACCTTTCCATTATGCCCCTCTTCTTTCCCGCCGGTGATTGTAATTGGTTCATCCGCACGTTTATTCTTAATAAAGTCCTGCGGATAAATTACAGAATCTGCTCCGCCCGATATATATACCGTATCGCCGCCGTTTATTATAGACCAATTCAATTTTGAAAGAGACGTTGCAGCATTTATCCAGCTTGAACCAGAGCCATTGCCGGTTGCATACTTATCAACATAAAAAGCGCTTGAAGTATTGATGAATTCCAGCCTGGGATTTATCGATTCACTCTCTGCAAGGACACTATCGATATAAGATTTTCTCAAATACTCGAGACTCAGATTCTCTTCCAGGTCCTCAATATCATAGCCAACTATGTTTGAGTATCTAAGAGACAAATATGCAATCTGCTTTGCCCAGGTAATATAGTCGAGTTTATATGGCTCTGAATAATTGCACGAAGCGCATATCGGCGGTGTCTTACTTGGCGGCAGCAAGGATATGCAAACGTTAATACCGGATATTTTAGCTTTAGGAAGAAAAGTGTCGAGGTCATTCCAATCGTTCTGGTTTTTTATTTCCCAATTATAATTGCTCACATTTGAAGCCTCGAGTTGCTTTAATAAAGAATCGGAATTAACATAGAAATCAGTCTTGGCAAGCGCCAAAACAGAGCCATACGAAAAAATGATTAAGAATAAAAAAAAGATTCTTTCGGAAAGACCTGCCAATGAGCTCCTAGCTTTCAAAGATTCTTGCATGTAGTCTTTCATTTTTTCTCCCGATAAAAACCGTATTTCCATTAAACAAATATTAGTATATCAGACCGTTAAAGATAATTATTTCAACTTTCATTTCAGCAAACTCATCTTCTTTACAGATACAAAACTTCCCGCCTGAAGTCGCACAAAATACATCCCGCTTGCAAATCCTGAAGCATTAAATTCAACATTATAATTACCTGCATCCTCGTATTCATTTACGAGAGATTTAACCTCTCTTCCCAGGATGTCGTATACGCTAAGCTTAACTAAACTTTCCTTTGGTATGGAATAAGATATTAATGTTGACGGGTTAAACGGATTGGGAAAATTTTGATTAAGCTTGTAATATAAAGGTGCTCCTTTCAGCCCCGTATTAACGGACGTTATAATGCTTCTAAAGGTGAAGTTGTCAAAGTTATAATCTGTTAAGCTTCCGTTTGATGTTGAATCCAGCCTTATCACAACTTTATTTATATAATTAAAGTTTAATGTTAAAATTTGCCAAGAGGTAACTTTTGTAAATGACCGTGAGAATTTTAAGTCTGAATTATACCATCCTTCAACAACCAATCCGGCAGTGCTTTCTTCACTAACCTGGTAGGCTGCTAAATCAACAAGACTTAGCGGCTCATTATACGGTGTTGTAATTGTAATTATGTCTGAGCCTGGATTCTGAAATACATAATAAATACTGGGAGAATTTATATTAAAATTGTAGCCGTAGTTCGTATAAAAATTGCTACTGCTCGAGAAAGAAAATCCGTCTATAACAAAGCTCGAACCGAGCTTCTGGTTGCAGCTCCAGCCTTCACCGGCAAAGTTAATTACCGGCTGACCGTGTAGAGATGCGGTTATTAATAGCAACAATAAAAGACTTTTTAATCTCACAATTTTCATTAGTCTATTTTCATCAAATCAAAATGCTACAATCCCGCGGTGTTCTCGTAGCGGAATGAGTTTATAGTTCCGGTCAAAAAAGCAAAAATAATGTTTTAAGCACAGTTAAAAACAAAAATACTTTTAGCAGTATTAAAATAATAATTCAACTTTTCGTGAACTTAAATAACTTTTAGCTTAAAGGACAATATGATCTACAATCGGCGGTTTGCTATGGTCTGGAGTAAATGAGGAAAACTATATTAGTTTCGATCTAAGTCATTATGATTGTTCGGCTTTCCCGGGTACTGCCTGTGCGGTTTTATTATCAACAGCCGGCGGATTTATTTTGTGCCTATTAATTATCGTTAAGAATCCGTAGAAGCCGGCGGCAATAGCAGCAAGCCCGCTTATTGTTAAGCCCCACCTCGGCGAGGCGTTCTCACCGATCCACCCTATAATTGGACCGCCGATGGGAGTTGAGCCTAAAAAGGCAACCGACCATAATGACATAACTCTGCTTCTCATATTAGGTGCGGTTTCCAGTTGAAGCATCGTCTCGCCTGTTGAGCCAAACCTGATTGAAAAGATTCCCACAACTATCATTGCTAATATTGCGGTATGCAGGTTAGGTGAAATAGCCGCAAGAATTACCGAGGCTCCGAAAGCAAAAGTTGTAAAGATTAAGCTTTCAGCTTTCATCTTCTTTCGGCTTGCAGAAAATAGCCCGCCCAGTACTGCACCTAATCCCATTGCAGAATTCAGCATCGCATATCCGTCGGCGTTCGAGTTAAAAGTAAATTTTGCAACGAGCGGAAGATTAACCTGGAATTCGTATGTTAGCGTTCCGACGATTGCCATCATTATTAAAAAGTTGCGTAGTAGGGGAGTGTTGTTTACGTACCTTAAACCTTCGCGCAGTTGTCCCTTTGCTCTTTTTACAGGCTTAACTAAATTAAGCTCTTCATTATGCATCATCAAAAGACAAATTATTACTGCCGTGAAAGACGCTGAGTTAACGAAGAAGCACGGTGCTAAGCCCGCGGTTGCGATTACTGCACCTGCTATTGCGGGTCCTATTATTCTGCTTAAGTTGAACACTGTGGAAAAAAGCGTAACTGCATTTCCCAATTCCTTATTGCCGACCATTTCAAGGACAAATGTCCTTCGTGTCGGGTTGTCAATTGCATTAACCAGCCCGAGCATCGACGCCAGTATATAAATCATCCATAGCTGAATAGTATTTGTTGCTACAAGTACAGCCAGTATCAACGCAAGCACGGCAGAGCTTGACTGCGTAAAGTACAGTATCTTTTTCTTTGAGCTGCGGTCCGCAATAACGCCGCCCATCGCTCCAAAAATTAAAACAGGCAGAAACTGAAGCGCGGTAACCAATCCAAGCGCCGTACCTGAATTCGTCAGCTTCAAAACCAGCCATGCCTGACCAATCGTGTGCATCCAAGTACCGGATAAAGTAATGCTCTGCCCGATAAAATATAAACGATAATTTCTGATTTTTAATGAAGAGAAAGTGTTGCGCCTAACCCTTTGAAGAGATAAAGAAATTTGCTTTACCATTTAATAGAAGATTCAAAATCTTTACAATACTATCATAACCAAACTCATTTTACAAAAATACGAAAAGAAAATTGTTTAATTGCTATAAGGTCTTCGAAAGAAGATTGGGTGATTTAATTGATGCAGGAAAGAATTGCTTGGATGGATTTGATGCAGCTAATCAATATGTACCCTTTTGCTCAGTTCGTTGAGTAAAGAGTATCCGTCCCAGGAAGGGGAGAAGTTAAGAGCCTGTCCGGCAGGGACAATCCTGTCGATACCGGCGCCGTTGACTTTAACTGCGAAGCTGCTCAGTTCTTTCTTCGAAAAGCCGAAGTAAGCAAGGGTCTGGTCTTTCCTGCTTACAAGCGGAATTAGGTCATCCAGATTTTCTATAAAACATTCAAAGAAGAAACCGCCTCCGCATGATTCGCGGAAATTTCCTATTTCATTTTTCTCCATTCGAAGTACTGTCGGCTTATTTTGTTCCGGCATCCCAGATGGCAAGGCACTTTCTGACTTTGATATTGATTCAAAGAGATAAACAAGCTTTTCCATCGCCACATTAATCGGATCGTGTTTCCGTCTTCTCTTTAATTCATTGGAAAGAAGCTGCCAGAATTCTGTACTTGCTTTTTCAGATAAGTCTTTTTGTCCAATAAAAAGTACGAACCTTGGCGAAGCGCATGCCATCTGATCGAACCAGTATGCATCGTTGTAGAATTGCCTTGCAAGATTTATTCTCGCCTCCTCTCCAGAGCCTTCGAAAGCTTCTGCATTAATTATTGTATAGGAGAACTTATCTGCGAACGTAATGTCCTTGGTAGCAGGCTTTGCAGGCAGTATGCGGAAAGAATTTATTGTCTCATCTCCGCCCCACAGAACTCTGACATCCGAATGGAGAGAGATAAACCTGTTAACGGAATCTTCATGGGAATATGTAATTATAAAATTCCTGCTTGAAATTTCTTTCCATCTTTCATCGGTAAATATCTCTCTTAAGGCTGAGAGTAAAGCATCAAGCTGCTCGTTTGCGTTCTGCGTTACCCGAACGATGTTGATGTTGCCGATTAGAAGCGAAAGAGCCCAGGAATAAAGAAAAATGCTGTCCACGTTTGAAGGTGCAATGTGGTAGGCAATTCCGCGTGGGACGATTATTTCATTTTCCGCAACTTCCTTTTTAAATGAATCGATAATCGAAACTACATTCGACTTCCTTAACCAGTATGCGAGAGCAACAAGCTCTGGATAACCTTTCAGGCTTTTGGAGCTTAATATTTTGTTGGACAGACTGGAAAGGAATTCAATGCTAAGTTCGTTAAAAGGGGAGAGTGGTTCCCGGTTAATAAAATCCTCCGTTAAAACTTTTTCAAGTTCAACGTTATTATTATAAACCGGAAGATAAACAGTTATAATCATTTTCAATTTACCTGGCTTAAAACTGTTTCTGCGTGTGTATCGCTGCATCCTCTTAATTCAGCCTTCGGAACTCTGCCCGTTACCGTGAAATAGGATCCTTTTCTTCCGCAGCGGCAATTATCTATACCAATGATTGTACCCAGGTCTTCGGTTAACAGGGAATGACCGGGGTAACTTTTCGGAAGAATGCTTAAAGTCTGGATTACTCCGTTCTCTCCCACGGGCACTGTCTGCCACGTTTCAAAATCTCTGATCAAAATCTCAGCAAAGTTCGGCGTGTGAAGAAATCCTTCTTCGCATTCCATATAGATGCTGCCTACCTGTTCAACCATCCCGTAAAAGTTATAAATCTTTGTAATGTCGAATTGTTTTTTTAATTCAGACTTAAATACTTCGTTCGAAACAGCCTGTTCCTGCAGCTTCTTCCAGCCTCCGCTGTGAATTAAAATTGCCGAACTAAGATCGGCTTTCTTT
>JBJKRP010000017.1:0-23569 GCA_046704565.1 Ignavibacteriaceae bacterium
TTAAGCTGAAGGTAAAAATTTCTTATCCTGCACGTGAAGAAGAAATGAAGAAAATGCGCCAGAATGTAAACATGACTAACGGAACAGTACAGCAGGTAATTACTCCGCAGGAGATTTTAAAGGCGAGAGAGCTTGTACAGGATGTTTATATTGATGAGAAGATAGAAAAGTATATCCTCGATATTGTCTTTGCGACCCGCTCGCCTAAGGATTACGGGCTGGATAAGCTGAACGATTTTATAAGTTATGGAGCTTCGCCCCGTGCGTCAATCAATCTTGCACTCGGTGCAAAATCGATGGCGTTTATCCGTAGAAGAGGCTATGTAATACCGGAGGACGTAAGAGCTATTTGTCTTGACATACTGCGCCACCGCATTGCCGTTACATACGAAGCCGAGGCGGAAGAGGTAACCACCGAGAGTGTTATCCAGGAAATCCTGAACAAGCTTGAAGTGCCATAAGACCGCACGGATGAATTATTCACATGCAATCACGCTGTTCGTATAGGTTGTCCATTTTAATTTTATTAAAAACATCTTGAAGCTAATAAGAATTTTTTATTGAATGCTTACTAAAGAAATAATCAAGCAAGTCCGTCAAATTGAAATTAGAACGAAGGGGCTGGTAAACCAGGTTTTCTCCGGAGAGTATCATTCGGTTTTCAAAGGAAGAGGAATGGAATTTTCCGAAGTGCGTGAGTATCAATTCGGCGACGATATCCGAAACATCGATTGGAACGTTACCGCAAGGTTCGGTCATCCGTTTATCAAAATATTTGAGGAAGAACGTGAACTTACGGTAATCTTGATGGCTGACTTGAGCGGCTCACTCATCTTCGGTTCTATCGATAAAACCAAACAGCAGATAGCCGCGGAGCTTAGTGCAATCTTAGCCTTCTCTGCATTAAAGAACAATGATAAAGTGGGATTAATTTTATTTACGGATAAAATCGAAAAGTTTGTTCCGCCACGTAAAGGGCGGAAGCACGTGTTAAGAATCATCCGCGAGGTCTTGTCATTCGAGCCGGAAGGGAAGACTACTAACCTTAAATCTGCGCTTGAATATATGAACAACGCAATCAAGAAAAGAAGCATTGTCTTTCTGCTTTCAGATTTTATGGACTCGGGGTATGAAAAAATCCTACGCATAGTGGGCAAGCGGCATGATTTAATCGGGATAGTACTTAATGATGTGCGTGAGGAGGAAATCCCTGCGATTGGTCTGGTGAAATTTACAGATGCCGAAACCGGCAGAGAAAGATGGATAGACACAAGCGATAAAAAAACCCGCTTCCTGTTTAAGGAGTTCCGTGAAAGGAATATTGCAAACAGAAAATCTCTGTTCCTTTCAAGCAGACTTGACAGCATCGAGATCACTACAGGAGAAAATTATATTAAACCCTTAGTTCAATTCTTCAGACAAAGAGAGAGAAGATGGTAAAGAAAATATTTTATATTGCCGTAGCTATCCTTTTCTTCTCTTTAAATTCTTTTGCTCAGAATATAACTGCGAAAGCATCTACCGATAAAAGCGATTACCAGGTAGGCGATTATATCCACTACACTATACGGGTAGATTACAGCAAGGGAATGAAAGTCTATCCCCCGTTCATAAAGGACAGCCTTAACAATGTTTCCATCATAAAGAAAGAAAATCCTGCCGTTGAAGAAAAGAACGGTACGGAAACGGCAACGTACAATTACATCCTTTCCGGTTATGATTCTACGGGCGTAACTATCCCGTCAATCCCGGTTTTATATCAGGCTGCCGGCGATACTACAATGCATTATGCGCTGACGAATCCTGTAAGCTTTACAGTCCGTACATTAAAGGTTAATCCCAATGGAGAGATAAGAGATGTTAAAGACCCGATAACGATTCCTCTTAACTGGTGGTGGATTGCTTTCTGGATATTTCTTGTATTGGTTATTGCGGCGGCGGCGTACTATTTCTATAATAGATATAAGAAAAAGAAAGCCGGGATGGAGCCACTACGGAAGGTTGTAAAGCTGCCTGCTCATACAATTGCCTTGAATGCGCTGCATGAGCTTGAAGATAAAAAGCTATGGCAGAACGGTAAGGTAAAAGAATATCACTCGGAGATTACCGAGATTATACGAAGATACTTTGAAGAGCGTTTTAATTTGCCTGCGTTGGAATTAACTACCTCTGAAGCTGTTGAAATGCTGAAACTGAGACGCGAAACCGGACCGATCCTGGACTTGACCTACAATTTCCTTTCGAATGCGGATATGGTAAAGTTTGCAAAGTTTGTCCCGCTAAGCTCGGTAAATGAAGAAATGCTGAAGCAGGCTTACGAGGTTGTTCACAAAACGATTCCCGCCCAGCAGGAAAATCATGAAGACGAATCTGCCGGAGAAGAGACAGCCGAAAACAAAACCGAGGCAGGCAATGTTCGGTGACGTAACATTTGCTTATCCCTGGATGCTGTTTTTTCTAATCATTATTCCGGTAATGATTTTTTGGTACTTGAAATTCGGTAAAGGCAAGCAGCCTTCTATTACTTATTCTTCATTAAAGAGCTTTGAAAATTTGCCAAAGACATGGAAAGAAAAATTCCGGAATCTTCCGATTATCCTTCGTTCAATAGCAATTGCGCTGTTGATAATTGCTCTTGCAAGACCTCAAAGCTTTTCATCCGGTCAAAACGTTACTACCGAGGGAATCGACATTGTAATTGCACTCGATGTTTCGGGAAGTATGATTTCGGAAGACTTTAAGCCGAACCGTGTTGAGGCTGCCAAATCTGTTGCCGAGAAGTTTATTAAAGAGAGACCAAACGATAGAATAGGGCTGGTAGTATTTGCCCGGCAAGCTTTTACTCAATGCCCCGTAACAATAGACCATAACGTTCTTGTTAATTTATTAAATAAAGTTGAGCCGGATATGGGCGGGACTATTCCCGACGGGACGGCAATCGGCAACGGTCTCGCCGATGCGGTTGGAAGATTGAAGAACAGCGAGGCAAAAAGCAAGGTGATAATTCTCCTTACGGACGGAGTTAATAACTCCGGTGAAGTAGACCCGCTTACTGCGGCGGAGATTGCGAAAACTTATGGAATAAGAGTTTATACAATCGGAATCGGCACCAACGGTGAGGCTCCTTATCCGGTACAGACGCCGTTCGGAATGCGTTACCAGATGATGCCGGTTGAGATTGACGAAGGTCTGCTTCAGAATATTGCCCAGATTACCGGCGGCGAATATTTTAGGGCAACAAATAACAAAACTCTGAATGAGATTTATCAGAAGATTGACAAGCTTGAGAAGTCGAAAATAAAAGTGACTTCCTACCGGAACGCCGCAGAGCTTTTCGGCGGCTGGCTCGACGGCGGATTGGCTTTGATATTTCTTGAGCTGCTTATGTCAAGGGTAGTATTTAGAAAGGTTCCTTAATTTCTGCTCTGATGAATATTTTGAATTTAAGATTTTATATTTTTAATTGAACTCATGTTTAGATTTGCAAATCCGGAATACTTGTACGGCTTGTACGCGGTACCGTTTCTAATCCTTGCCTTCTGGTTTTGGATGAGGAACAAGAACAGACTGATTGACAGGTTCGCCGAAAAAAAATTACAGTCCGTTTTGCTTCCCACATACAGTAAAGGCAAAAGCGTTATCAGGTTCGGGATAATAGTTTTCTCGATTATCTTTCTTCTGGTTGCCGCCGCCGATCCGCAAGTCGGTACCAAGATAGAGAACGTAAAGATGAGCGGGATCGATATTTATATCCTGCTTGACGTTTCATTAAGCATGCAGGCGCAGGATATACAGCCGAGCCGGCTGGATAAAGCTAAGCTTGAAATCTCTAATCTAATACAAAAACTTAGAGGCGACAGAATTGGACTGATTGTTTTTGCCGGCGAGCCGTTCGTTCAGTTCCCGCTGACCACCGATTACTCGGCGGCAAATCTTTTTCTTAATGCCGCTAATACCAGTACTGTGCCGGATCAAGGTACCGCTATTGCTTCGGCTATAAACCTGGCAACAACATCTTTCGGCAATTCGTCTAAAACGGAAAAAGCAATTGTAATATTTACAGACGGCGAGGATCATGAAGGTAATATCCAAGGTGCTATTGATAATGCAAAAAATCATAATATTAAGATTTATACGATAGGACTCGGCTCAACCGACGGAGTGCCGATTCCGCTTTTCAACCAGCAGGGACAGCAGGTTGGCTTTAAGAAAGACGAAAGTGGTAACGTGGTATTGACAAAGCTTGACCCTTCAACTTTGCAGCAAATTGCCTCGGAAACCGGCGGACAGTATTTCCAGGCTGAGAACGGAAGAGACGAGTTGAGCATGATATATTCCGATTTGAACAAGCTTAAAAAAACCGAGTTCGGTGAAAAACAGGTTACTGATTACGAGGATAGATTTTACTATTTTTTAGCTCCGGCAATTATTTTACTTTTAATAGAATTTTTTATGACGGATAGAAAGTCTCCTCTTTTTGTTAAGCTGAATAAGAGGTTTGGGATTGAGACTTAAATGAAAAGGATCGTTTTAAATATTTCTCTCACTTTGGCTTTAGGCTTTTGCTGCAGCCGTTTTATGTACGGGCAAAGCACAAGGTCAAGCGTAAATAAAGGCGTTGACCTTTATGATAAGCAGAAGTACGTGGATTCCGAGGTTGAATTTAAGAAAGGTCTGGAAAAGTCGCCGAATAATTTCCAGGCTAATTTTAACCTGGGAGATTCGTATTACAAGGAAGGCAAGTATGACGATGCCTTGAAATCGTATGAGTCTGCACTGGCAAAAACGAAATCGGATGAACTGAAGGCGAAGGTTTACCACAATATCGGGAATGCGCTGCTTAAGGATAAAAAGATTAAGGAGAGTATCGGCGCTTACGCAGATGCGCTGAAGCTAAATCCTAAAGACGAGGCTACTAAGTATAATTTATCCTACGCACTTAATCTTCTTAAGAATAAACAGCAGCAGAATAAAAATAACAAGAACGACAAGAATAATAAGAACGATAAGAACAAGCAGGATCAAAATAAACAGAACCAGCAAAACCAGAATAAGAATAATAAAGATCAGCAGAAAAACCAGCAGCAAAATCAAAACCAAAATAAAAACGAGCAGCAAAAACAACAGCAGCAGAACCAACAGAACCAGCGGCAGCAGGATAAGATTTCCAAAGCTCAGGCCCAGGCTATCTTTAATGCTTTGAACAACGATGAGAAGGATTTACAGAAGCAATTGCGTAAGATGAAGGGGCAGCCGGTTAAAACAGGTAAAGACTGGTAAGGCGGGTATTGCGTATGTTTAAGATTATAAGAAGTTATTTTAATGAATTGAATTATGTTTCTAAGTCGACCGGTAACAGACTTGTGAGTACCGGTAAAGTGTCCCGCCGTTTCTTTATGCCGTTTATTCGCTTTTGTATTGTATTTACATTAGTGCTGCTTTCTGCATGCGGAACGCAGGCTCAGACTTTTACCGCATCGGTAAACCGGACAACCGTCGGAGTCGATGAACAATTCCAGATTTCGTTTACCTTTTCCGGTACGGATATAAACGGTGTAAAGAGCTTTAATCCGCCGGGCTTCAACGGCTTTATGGTTTTGTCGGGTCCGAATGAATCCACGAGCATGCAGATAATCAACAGCTCTGTTTCGGCTTCGAGGACTTATTCATATTATCTGCAGCCGAAGAGTACCGGTAAGTACACCATCGGCAGTGCGAGCCTGAATTATAACGGGAAGACGTTTAACACGCAGCCGATTACAATGGATGTGGTTAAAGGTTCTCCTAAACCGCCCGCGGCAAAATCCGGCAGTAATAATTCCACAGTTGCTTCAACAGATATCGGCGACAACCTTTTTATCCTTGCCACTGCGAACAGGAACAAGGTTTATTTAGGCGAGCCGGTTACCGTTACTTACAAGCTTTATACACGTCTTGGTATTGCTTCGCAAATGCAGGTATCAAAGCTTCCTTCTTATGAAGGCTTTTGGGCTGAGGAAATAAATACATCGAATACTATAAACTTTACTACGGAGATGTATAAGGGCAAGCAATACAGAGTGGGCGTGTTAAAGAAAGTTGAACTTTTCCCTTCGCAGCTCGGGGAGCTGTCTGTTACACCGATGCAGCTACAGGTGCCTGTGCAGATAAGACAGAATCGCAAAAGAAGCGGAGATATTTTCGACGACTTCTTCAACGATCCTTTTTTTAATCCGGTGCAGACCGTTAATTACACCGCCAAATCCAATACGATAAAGATACATGCAGTCGCTTTGCCTTCTAAAAATGTTCCTAAGAATTTTAACGGTGCGGTAGGCGAATATACTTTGTCGTCCAAGATCAGCAAAACAAATGTTAAGACAAATGAGCCTGTTTCACTAAAGATAAATATTTCGGGAAGCGGAAATATTTCGCTGATAAATACACCGGAAATAAATCTGCCTCCGGGATTTGATAAGTACGAGCCTAAGACTTCCGACCAGATAAACCGGAATGGCTCAATATCAGGTACAAAGACGTTTGACTATCTAATCGTTCCGAGAAATCCCGGCAAAAAAGAAATACCGCCCGTTCAGTTCTCTTTTTTCAATCCTGAAAAAGGAAATTATGTTACCTTGTCTACTCCCGGTTACGAATTAAATGTTGCTCAGGGTTCGGGCGGTGGCGGCGAATCAATTGCCGGCTACACAAAGGAAGAAATTAAATTATTGGGACAGGATATTCACTACATTAAAACTTCAACCGGCGATTTGCGAAGGCAGGGAAGCGATGAGCTTTTTGGGACCGGGTTCTGGACCGCAACGATTCTTCCCCTGGTATTGTTGAGCGGACTTGTTACCTGGAAGAGAAAGCAGGATAAGCTTGCAGGCAACATTCAACTGCTTCGTTACCAGCGTGCCGAAAAGGTTGCAAAAGCAAGGTTCAAAACGGCAAAGACTTTAATGGAAACAAATAACCAGACGGGATTTTATGCCGAGATTTCCCAGGCGCTCTTCGGCTATCTTGAGGATAAGCTTCACATCCCTAAAGGAGAAATTTCTTTAGTGCGTGTAATGGATGAACTTCAGCAGAAGAATATCGACGGGAATATTATTTCGAGCTTGAAGGACTGTACCGAGAAATGCGACTATGCCCGCTTTGCGCCAAGCCAGGACGGCAAGGCGGAAATGAACGGCATGTATAATGAGCTGACCAAATTAATTATCGAACTCGAAAAATCATTGTCGGTGAAAAGATATGCCTGATAAATTTTCTTCAGCAATACGGCTTTTTAAACCGGCAATTTTTACAGTGCTGCTAACAATTATTCTGCTTGCTCCTTCTATAGCCTTTGCATCCGGAAACGAGGCGGAAAGCCTGATGAGCCGGGGCAACGGGTATTACCAGGATAAGCAATACGATAAAGCAATTGATGATTACCAGAGAGTAATCCATCTCGGCTACGAAGGTACTTCGCTGTATTATAATCTCGGAAATGCTTATTACCGTGAAGGCAAGATTGGTCTTGCAATTTTATATTATGAAAAGGCGCACCGTCTTTCTCCCGGCGATGACGATGTAAACCATAACCTGGCAATTGCAAATACAAAGACGGTCGATAAGATCGATACACTGCCGCAGTTCTTTTTATTCCAATGGTGGGAGAGCATGCTTGCTTTGTTTACTCTTACCGGCTGGACTACACTGGCTTATTTTTTCTATCTGCTTCTGCTTGCGTCAATAGGTCTTTACTTCTTTGCAAAGCGACCCGCGATGCAGCGATATACATTCTTCTCCGGGCTGATCTCCGTTGTACTGCTGATAATTACCTCGGTCTTCCTGTTGGTAAATTTAAATAGGAGACTGAACCAGAAGAATGCCGTAGTTATCCAGCCTGCGGCAACTGTTAAGCTCGCACCCGATCCGTCCAGCAACGATGCTTTCATTATACACGAGGGCTTGAAGGTGAGAGAGCTTGACCAGGTCGATAACTGGGTAAAGATCCGTCTCCAGGACGGTAAAGAAGGCTGGATTCAGAATAATGAAATCGGTACAATCTGAGATATCTACCCAAGTTTAACACGACTTCACTTTTATCTATTTGATGCATTGTTTGCTTACCTTCCTCTTATAATCTATTTTTGAAGTCATGGATTCCAAAAAATATAACAACATTAAGCTTGCTGTCGGTATCGGTAAAGGAATTGCCGGCTTTATATTAATCTTACTTTTCGTCTCTTCCGGATTAAGCTCGGCTTTGCAGGCATACCTTTCGAAAGAATTTCCGGGTACTTATCTGCAGTTTATTTTGTTTGTCGGAATAACGGGTCTTGCTGCCGGAATAATCTTCTTCCCGGTAAATTATTATACGGAGTTTTATTTAGAGCATAAGGACGATCTTTCCAACCAGACGTTCTTCAAATGGATACTTGAGGATTTGAAATCGCTTCTTGTCTCGCTTGCAATCGGTATACCCGTACTGCTTATTTTCTTTTATTCTCTTAATAGATTCGGACAGCTCTGGTGGCTTCCGTTTGCGATTATACTGTTTGTTATTTCTGTTCTGCTGGCAAGGATAGTCCCGGTTTTTATTCTTCCTTTGTTTTATAAAATTACCCCCCTTGAGGATGAAGACTTAAAAAACAGAATCCAAAAGCTTGCGATTGAGGCAGGCATTAAGGTTGAAAATGTCTTTAAGTTCAACATGAGCAAGAATACAAAGAAGGCGAATGCAGCCTTTACCGGCATAGGAAAATCTAAAAGAATTCTGCTCGGAGATACTTTGCTTGAAAATTATTCGGCGGATGAAATTGAAACGGTAATTGCTCACGAGCTTGGTCATTACAAAAGAAAGCACATCATCAAAAATATTTTTATTGGAACTGCATCAAGCTTTCTTATGCTTTTTTCGATTGCCGCTCTTTACAATCTTTCATTAAGCTGGTTCGGGTTTACTTCTATCGTACAGATTGCCGCACTTCCGCTGCTTTCACTCTGGGCAATGATTATCGGCTTGATCTTGTCGCCGCTCTCAAACATGCTTTCAAGAAAATTTGAATATGAAGCCGACGGATACGCAGTTGAGGCGACAAATAAGAAAGATGCGTTCATATCAACTCTTGAAAAGCTGACTGATCAGAATCTTGGTGATAAAGACCCGCATCCTTTTGTGGAATGGTTCTTCTACAGTCATCCTTCAATCAAAAACAGAGTTGCCGCAATAAACAATCTCTTAATTGAAGAAAGCAGCGGGAACGCCGCTGCGGCAGGCAGGCTTAATCTTTCGCAAAGTGATCGGTTCTTAGAGGGAAGCTAAGCCTTGACCTACATAAAAATCCTATTAATTATAATCCATACGACAGTTTGTTCGGTTTTAGCTTTTACCTTTTCCGTTATTGACCGGAGCCAGTCGTTGTATTTTAAGCTTTCAAGGTTTTTTTCAGGAGGCATCTTATACTTTGGAGGCGTAAGATTGGAAATATCCGGGCTGGAAAATTTAGATAAAAATGCTGCCTATATTTTTGTTTCGAACCACAGCAGCCAGTTTGATATTCCGACACTGCAGTTTGCCGTTCCGATGAAGACGACCATAGTCTATAAAAAAGAATTAAATAAGATACCTTTATTCGGCTGGCAGATGATGACTGGACCTTACATAGCGGTCGATAGAAAAAATATAGAGAGTGCGGCGAAGAGCATTGAGACGGCGAAGAAATATATGGCGGAGAAGAAATGGTCAATACTGCTTTTTGCTGAAGGAACGCGAAGCAAAAACGGAGAAGTACAGCCGTTTAAGCGTGGTGCATTTTATCTTGCTTCACGTGCGGGCTTTCCAATCGTTCCCGTTTCAATAAGCGGTGCACAGAAAATCCTTCCTAAAGGAAAATTTAAAATTAAGAGCGGCACAGTCCAGGTGCATTTTGATAAACCGATAATTACAGGAAACATTTCTTCCCGCAAAGACGAGCTTGATCTTATGGCAAAAGTTAGAGAAATTGTTATCCGGAATATTGAGAAAGGAAATTAAAGATGGCAGTAACCAGAAAAGACGTTGAGCATATTGCCGAGCTTGCCCGGCTGAAATTTTCCGATGAGGAGCTGAATAACTTTACCGGGCAGCTAAATGAAATTCTTGCCTACGTAGATAAGTTGAATGAGCTCGATACAGAGGACGTTGAGCCTCTTTCTCACCCGGTAGAGGGAAGCAATGTTTTTAGAGAAGATGTAGTTAAGCCTTCAATACCAACTGAAGATGCCTTAAAGAATGCACCGGTAAAGGACGAGCAATTTTTCCACGTTCCAAAAGTTATTGGAGGAGAATAAAACCGGCATGATTGTATGGCTGCATGCTTGCATGTTTTCATGCAGACATGCGTTCATACATCCATGCTGTTGTTTGAATGAAAGTGAGACGAATGACGAAGACTGACCAGACTATTCTGGGTGTAATCCCCGCGCGGTTTGCATCGACTCGTTTAATGGGTAAGCCGCTCGCTGATATCTGCGGCAAGCCGATGATAAGGCATACATACGAAAGTGCAAAGCAGTCCAAACTATTGAACGATGTTGTTGTTGCCGTTGACGACGAGAAGGTTGCCCAGGTAGTCCGCAGCTTTGGCGGTAATGCGGTTATGACTCCTAAAAATATAGCCACCGGCTCGGACAGAATTGCATTTGTTACCAGGTCAATTCCTTCTGCTAAAATTATTGTCAATATTCAGGGAGATGAGCCTTTTATAAAAGGTGAAATGATCGACCAGGCAATTGAGCCTCTTCTGTTTGATAAGTCCGTAAATGTTTCAACTCTTGCAAAAAGAATTGAGACTGTTCAGGACTTAAAATCCCCGTCAATTCCAAAAGTAGTTTTTGACTACAACAACTTTGCAATGTACTTCTCGCGTTCGCCGATACCATACGTCCGCGATGCAAAAACTAATTTCGAGAAAATTCAAAGCACTGAAATTTATAAGCACATCGGCTTGTATGTTTACCGGCGGGAGTTCCTTCTAAAGTTTACGGAACTTGAACCGACTGACTTAGAGCAAACCGAGAAGCTCGAACAGCTAAGGATGCTTGAGAACGGTTTCAAAATAAAAGTTGTTGTAACCGAGTTTGAAAACCTTGCCGTCGATACACAGGAAGATCTTGACCGGGCGAGGATGTATTATTCCAGGTTACAGAAAATGAAAGACGGCTAATCCGGGAGGCTTATGATAATTCCTAAAAAGATTCAGCTTGCAAATATCCCGACTCCGCTTCAGACAATAAAATTTGAAGCGAAAAATTTTTGTATTAAACGCGATGACCTAACCGGCGCGGAGCTTTCCGGCAATAAAGTTAGAAAGCTTGAGTATCTTATTTACCAGGCGAAAAGAGAAAAGGCTGATGTAATTTTTACTACCGGGGGTGATCAATCAAACCACGCAAGAGCAACGGTAATTGCCGCTTCAAGCGTTGGAATAAAAACAAAGCTGTTCCTTTGGGGAAAAGATAAAGCAGAAGCAGACGGCAATCTTTTCCTCGATAAGTTTTACGGTGCTGAAATTTCCTTTCTAAATAAAAAGGAATTTTCTAAAGTGAATGAGATAATGTTTGAAGAACGCACGAAGCTGTTAAAAAAGGGTAAAAGTGTTTACGTTATTCCCGAAGGCGGTTCAACAACTTTGGGAATATGGGGATACGTTTCTTTTATAGAAGAACTAAACAGGCAGATTGACTTAAGAAAGATTGAAGGGATGACAATCGCTGCCGGTTCCGGCGGTACTGCGGCGGGGCTGCTGGTTGGCGCAGCGATGCTGAAACTGGATTTGAAAATTTATGCCGTCAACGTTTTATATCCCAAACAAATAATTGAAAGAAAAATTCTGCGTCTTGCCGAAGGATGCCAGCTTGACTATAAGCTTCCGTGCAGCTTTGATCGGAATAATTTGATTATAATGGACGGCTACTCGGAAGAAGGATATAAAAAAATAACCCGGGAAAAATTAAGCTTGATAAAACGTTTTGCCGGAAGCTCCGGGATACTTTTAGATCCTGCTTATACCGGCAAAGCATTTGCCGCATACTACAAGAATTTTCTTTTAAAGAATAAAGGGATGAAAAATATTTTTATCCATACCGGCGGTATCTTCGGAGTGTTTGGAAGGAGAGGAGAATATTTAAAGGCTAAGGCTTAGGCGAAGAATCTGATGATGGGGTCGTGCTCTTCATCTTAATTGTAATATTACCGGATTAAATCCGATTATGATTATGAGCAATATTAAGATTAAGAAAAAATTAAACAGAACCGGAATTGTAAAGTCTTTGCCTTGTATTTCATTTAAAAGTATCTTTGAAGCCATGAACTGTATTTTTTGCGACATAATAAATCACAATGCCAATGCGGAAATTCTTTTTGAAAATGAAAAGGTAATTTCTTTCCTGGATATAAGACCGGTAAACTACGGGCACACTCTGGTAATTCCTAAAACGCATTCGGAAAATTTTCTTACCGTACATGAAGAAGATTTGCAGGAGCTAATCAGGGTTACTCAAATAATGTCCGGTGCTATTGTAAAGAGCCTGCACCCGGACGGATTCAATATTGTAGCAAACAACGGCACCGTTGCCGGACAGTCCGTCTTCCATTTTCACTTTCATATTATACCGAGATTAAAAGACGACGCTTTCAGCTTTAAACCGAACCTGAAAAGCTACAACAACGGAAGTATGCGTGAGTTCGCTGATAAGATAAGAACAAAAATTCTTGCAAAGGGTTAATTATATGGAAAACAAAATTAGAGTTTTAATCGCCAAAGCGGGACTTGATGGGCACGACCGCGGTGCAAAGATTATTGCTGCCGCCCTTCGGGATGCCGGCATGGAAGTTATTTATACCGGCTTAAGACAAACACCGGAAATGATAGTTGAGGCTGCCCTTCAGGAGGATGTTGATGTTATCGGCATCAGCATTTTATCCGGCGCACATATGACAATACTTCCAAAAATATTAAGCCTGATGAAAGAAAAAGGTCTGGATGATGTTCTTCTTACGGGAGGCGGAATTATACCGGAAGAAGATATAGTCGAATTAAAAAAGCTCGGAGTTGGAGAGCTGTTTACTCCCGGCGCTCCAACTACTGCCATTGCAGATTATATAAAACAATGGCGCAAAGAACATCCTAAAGCTTAAAAGCTCAATTTAATCTTAAAAATAAACAACCTTCCGAAAATTATCTTACTTTGGAACAAGTCAGGTAAAATCAAAGACGAATTTCTTTAATTTTAATTCATAATGCCGGTCTCCAAGTGGCATATTAGTTGAAAAAATAAAAAATGAATTAAATAGAAATTTCGATGAAAAAGTTCATACTGCTAATTTTCTTTTTTTTATTTCAGGTAATGCTGGCGAATGCTCAGGTTACAATGAGCATTCACGATACTACTGTAGTTCAGAGCCAGGGAAGTATTTCTGTCCCCGTTTATGTTAGCAATTTTAATGAGATTGGCGCGATAAGCTTGGTTATAAGTTATGACAATAAAGTGCTTACATATACCGGGACAACGAGTTTAATTTCAACCGGCTCTTTTACTACAAACGCAGTTAACGGCGAGGTAAGGATCAGCTGGTATGATACTTCTCCTTTGAATTTAGGCACCGGCACTTTACTTTATCTTAATTTCAATATTATTAATGGGAACAGCAGCCTTAACTTTATTACATCAAGCTGCGAGATAGCCGATACTGCTGCAAGCGTACTGCCGGTTGTTTATCAAAACGGGAGCGTAACAATAACGCCGTCTCTGGTTTTGCCTGCCAAACTTTCGGGATTGGTATGGTATGATGCTAATGGTAATGGTGTAAAGGACCCGGGAGAAAATGTATTGCGCTGGGGAGTTTGGATTGATCTTTTTACAGGCAATGGTGTCTGGAAAAAGGGAATGCTTACGGACAGCAACGGCGTCTACAGCTTTGACAGCCTCGCTCCCGGAAGCTATTACATTGTTCCTTACTTAATCGGAGGTTACAAAGGTTATAAATTTACAAAGGAATTTGCAAGCCCGGATTCTGCGATAAGTTCCCAGGTACAGCAGGTAACCGACTCCACCGGCAAATCTATCGTTGTTACGCTTGCATCAGGCGAAGATTATTCAACTTTGAACATTGGTACCGTTCAGGCTGTTACATCCGTATTGTCCGGAAATCCGGAAAGTTCTTCGAATGCTCTGCCTAAGAGCCTTAATCTATCTCAGAACTATCCCAATCCGTTTAATCCTTCGACCATTATCCGGTTCGGATTGCCCGAGCAGGAAAGGGTTACTTTAATAGTCTATAATATATTGGGAGAAAAAGTGGCTACCCTTATCGATGGAGAGCAATCGGCAGGTTATCATTCGGTAACTTTCGATGCAAGCAGGCTGGCAAGCGGGATTTATATTTATCAACTAAGAGGAATTCATTTGAACATAACGAAGAAAATGATGTTAACTAAGTAGCTCAAATGCCTGCTGCTCAAGGAGGGAGAGTCTCAGCAAAAGAGCATTTAACAACAATAAGCAGTTGATGCCGAAAGAAAGTTCGTATCAGCCTTCGTTGTTCAAAGCCCCCGTGAAGTGCCGCTCATGGGGGTTTTTATATTTTAAAATTGAAATTCGTCGACGCTTTAGGTAATTTTGTAATGCATTTTTAATATTCAAATAAGGAGTTCAGAATGTCAGTAAAAGTAGGTATAAACGGATTTGGTAGAATCGGAAGATTAGTCTTTAATGCAATAGTTGATAAAGGTCTATTAGGAAATAAAATCGATGTAGTTGCAGTAGTAGATGTTACCACCGATGCAAAATATTTTGCATATCAATTAAAGTATGATTCGGTCCACGGTAAGTTCAAGGGGCAGCTTGCTACGGAGAAAAGCTCACCCAGCGTTGAAACAGATGATGTTCTTATTGTAAACGGCAGCAAGATTAAATGCGTTGCCGCTACAAAAGAGCCGTCGCAGTTGCCGTGGAAGCAGCTTGGAGTTGATTATGTAATCGAATCTACCGGTTTGTTTACAAGTTCGGATAAAGCAAAAGGTCATCTTGAAGCAGGTGCAAAGAAAGTTATTATCTCTGCGCCCGGCAAAGGCGACGTTAAAACAGTTGTTCTTGGAGTAAACGACCAGGAATATGATCCTGCAAAGCATAATATAATTTCTAACGCATCATGTACAACTAACTGCTTAGCGCCTTTAGTTCATGTTATCTTAAAGGAAGGGATCGGGATCGAAACCGGATTGATGACGACAATCCACTCATATACCGCCACACAAAAGACGGTTGACGGACCTTCAAAGAAGGACTGGAGAGGCGGAAGAGCTGCGGCTATCAATATTATTCCATCTACAACCGGTGCGGCAAAAGCTGTAGGCGAAGTTCTGCCTTCAACAAAAGGAAAGCTTACGGGAATGTCGTTTAGAGTGCCGACCGCCGATGTTTCTGTTGTTGATTTAACTTTCCGTTCAGTAAAGGATACGTCGATTGCAGAGATTGATGCTTTAATGAAGAAGGCTTCGGAAACATATTTGAAGGGCATTTTAGGCTATTCAAATGAAGAGGTCGTTTCGACGGATTTTATTCATGACGAGCGCTCTTCTATTTATGATTCTCTCGCTACTCTTCAAAATAATTTTAAGGATGAAAAGAGATTCTTTAAGGTTATTTCCTGGTATGATAACGAGTGGGGATATTCGAACAGGGTAGCTGATTTACTTGTGAAGATAACACAGTAAAACTTAAACTTAAATGCAGAGACGAGGCTAATGCTTCGTCTTTGTTTTTTATAGAAAATTCTAATTTCGAAGCACAGGCTGGCAGCACATACTTCAGTCTGTGCCTTTATTTATATATAAATAGATTGAAAAAGGATGGAAAGAAATGAGCAAACTTTCAATAGATAAGCTAAATTTAAAAGACAAGCGGGTCTTAGTACGCGTTGATTTTAACGTACCGCTTGACGATAACCTTAACATAACCGACGATATCAGGATTGTTTCATCGCTGCCGACAATAAAGAAAATAATCTCTGACGGCGGTAAAGCCGTTTTGATGAGTCATCTCGGGAGACCAAAGGGAAAAGTAAATCCGAAGTACAGCTTAAAGCCCGCTGCAAAAAGACTGGGAGAGCTATTAGGCAAGGAAGTTAGACTGGCGCCGGACTGCGTAGGGGACGAAGTAAAGAACCTTGTTAACTCAATGAAAAACGGTGACGTTGTTCTGCTTGAAAATTTAAGATTTCATGAAGAAGAGGAAAAGAATGATCCCGAATTTTCGAAGAAGCTTGCAGAACTCGGAGATGTTTACGTTAACGATGCCTTTGGAAGCGCGCACCGCGCTCATGCTTCTACCGAAGGGGTTACAAAATATATTAAGGAATGTGCAGCCGGGTACTTGATGCAGAAGGAGCTACAATATCTGGGCGGTGCAATTTCGAATCCTGCAAGACCGTACTGTGCAATTTTAGGCGGCGCGAAAATTTCCGGCAAGATTGATGTTATCATGAACCTGTGTGATATAGTTGATACTATGATAATCGGCGGCGGAATGGCTTATACATTTTTTAAAGCCCAGGGAAAGGAAATAGGAAAGTCTTTGCTTGAAGAAGAAAAGATAAGTCTTGCAAAAGAAGTGCTGGAGAAGGCAGCCAAATCTAACGTAAAATTCCTGCTGCCGGTAGATGAAGTTGTTGCCGACGAATTTAAGAATGAATCGCCTTCAACTGTGGTTAGCGTAGATAAAATTCCAGCGGATAAAATGGGATTGGATATTGGTCCCGAAACGGTAAAACTATTCTGCGACGAGATTGCGAAGGCTAAAACGATTGTATGGAACGGTCCCATGGGAGTCTTTGAATTCGATAACTTTGCCAAGGGAACATTTGCAATTGCAAGCAAGCTTGTGGAAGTTACTTCCAAAGGTGCGGTGACTATTATCGGCGGCGGCGATTCTGCGGCTGCAATAAGCAAAGCCGGATTGGAAGACAAAGTATCGCATGTCTCTACCGGAGGCGGTGCTTCGCTTGAATTTCTTGAAGGAAAGACTCTTCCTGGCGTTGCCGCATTAAGTGAAGTGTAGCATATTGTCACCAGGTTTAATTGGTTAACTTTAATTCAAGTAATTTAATTAACGATTGGAATTATATTCGTCCAAATTTTATAAGTTTTAAATTGCTAAAATTATACCTCGATAATTGTTGTTATAATAGACCCTTTGATAATCAAAAGTCTATTAAAATTAGGCTTGAAACAGAAGCCAAACTATACATTCAGGAAAATATTAAATCTGGTGAATATCTTATGGTTTGGTCCTATATATTGGATCTAGAAAATTCAGCAAATCCATTTGAAGAAAGAAAAGCTGCAATTGATACCTGGAAAAGTTTAGCCTCGGATGATGTTAATGAGAACGATGAAATAAAATTGCTGGCGAAAAATATTTTAGAGCAAAAAATAAAAAGCAAAGATGCGCTACACATATCTTGTGCAGTTTTTGCAAAATGCGATTATTTTTTAACGACTGATAATGAAATAATAAAGAGGATGAAAACTTTCGAAAAAATAAAAGTGCTTAACCCGGTTGACTTTGTAGCAACGGAGACATAATATGGAAACTAACAATCTTATAAAGCTTAACGGTTATAAGGCGCTAATAAAAGAGCTTGGTGCCGTCCAAGCCGAAAAATTTATTTCCTTAATTCAAACTGAGCCCTTTGATTATACCGAATGGCAAAAGAATATATGGATTGATAAAAGCGTCGATGAGATATCGGGTTTGGCTGTAGAATTACGTCAAAAAAAGAATATGGATAAGCTCCCGAGTTCTAATCAATGAGCAATAGCCGGTCAAGATAAGCATGTTGAGTTTTATACAAACAGAAAGAGTAAAGGATATTTATTTTGAGAGATTATTATAAACCATCGGGCTTCGGAGGTTTCAGTTTCTTCCCGCCGGTAATCAAGAACCTGCTGATTATTAACGGCATTGTGTTCCTGATTGAAATGCTTGGACAGCAGATCAGTATCGGCTACGGTGCAACCTTTTACGATCTGATCGTAAAGTATTTTGCATTGATACCGCTCGGCTACGGTTTTTATCCATGGCAGTTGATAACGTATCAATTTATGCATGCCGGCTTAATGCATATATTCTTTAATATGTTTGCGCTCTGGATGTTCGGAATGGAAGTTGAAAATCTTTGGGGCTCAAAAAAGTTCCTTATCTTCTATTTGATGTGCGGGATTGTAGCAGGAATCTTTCAATTGGTCTTCCCGCCGCTTTTTAACGAACCGTTAGGATACACGATAGGAGCTTCAGGTGCAATTTTCGGCGTGTTGATTGCCTTCGGAATGTTGTTCCCGAACAGGTATATTTTTATCTGGTTTTTAATTCCGTTAAAGGCAAAATATTTTGTTGCACTTTATGTGTTGATCGAATTCTTTTCATTACCGCAGGGCGGAGATATTGCGCACCTTGCTCATCTCGGCGGCGCTCTGGCAGGCTTCATTTACCTTATAATTGAAAAGAAAAGAGGAACTTCTTACGGAAATTATTTTACAAGTTCGTACCCGGATTCCGATAATAAGGGCTCGATCATAGATTCTTTTAAGAATGCGGCGAGTGTTTTCAAGAAAAAAAATAATAATGTTGAAGATGCCCGCTTCTATGAGATAAATGATAACCAGAATAAGGAGGAGTATTCACAGGAAGAAATAGACAGGATACTCGATAAGATCAGCAAATCCGGCTATCAGAATCTTTCGGACAAGGAAAAGAAAATACTCTTCGAAGCCAGCAAGAAGATGAAATAAAAATCAGGCTCTGAGTCTAAATGGGCTTTTGCAATAGGAAAAATAATGAAAGCAATAGGGGACATAAAAGCATGGCAGCATGGATGCATTGCATGAATCCTAAATGCTGCTACTTCATAATTACGACCCTCATTTTTTTATTTGTGCTGGAGGGCTGTTCAAAAAGAAATATACTTGATGAAAATAAGTTCATGAAAGTATATGTTGATCTTGTTATTGCCCAGGATACTTCGGGAGTTCCGATTGCGAAATTTGATTCGGTAAAGTCGGTAATATTTAAACGCGACGGAATTACTAAAGATGAATATTCGGCAACGATAAATCATTATAATAAAGATCCTAAGAAGTGGCAGGAATTTTTTAACAAGACGACGGCTTATATCGAAGGACTAAGAAGCAAGAGTCAACCGCAAACAAGTCCTCAAAAAAAATAAAAACAATGGTGCTGAAGTGGAACAAAAGGCTGTTCAAGATTTTTATCCGGATGAGTTAAGCTACTGTTACGGCTGCGGAAGATTGAACGAACACGGTTATCAAATAAAAAGCTACTGGGACGGCGACGAAACTGTTGCACATTTTACTCCTAAGCCTTTTCACATTGCAATACCAGGTTATGTCTACGGTGGATTAATTGCATCATTAATTGATTGTCACGGTACCGGGACTGCTGCTCTTGCTTCTTACAGGTTTGAAAATAGAGAACCTGGGAGCGAGCCGCCTTTCAGGTTTGTTACGGCTTCACTTCAAGTTGATTATTTAAAACCTACGCCGCTTGGAGTTGAGCTTGAGATGCGCGGGAAAGTATTGGAAATTAAGGGAAGAAAAGTCATTTCCGAAATTACTGTTTCGGCAGACAGACAAATAACTGCAAAAGGTAAAGTGGTCGCAGTTCAGATGCCGGAGTCATTCGTCAAGCCGCTTTAAACAATAGTTTTAGACAAAGCACATTTAATTTGCCGTAAAACTTTTAAGTTGACATCTGTTAATTACAGAGTCAACTTCAATCTAATGAAATCAAACATAATCTGCAGCCTCTTAATATTATTGATACTTTTTTTCAGCGGGAATATTTTAGCGGGACCGCCATTCAGAACTGATGACCCAATCCCTGTACCCTACCTTCACGGTGAGCTGTATTTATTCTCGACAGGCGTATTCGATGCGGGAGGAAGCAGCGGCTTAGGTCCTGCAATTGAATTTAACTACGGAATATTTCCACAAACGCAGTTTCATATTGTACTGCCTATGGCTTTCTATGCGCCAAAGGATCAAGTTTCGTATGCGGGATACGGTGATACTGAAGTCGGAGTAAAGTACAGGCTCGTTACGCAAACCGATGTTTTGCCGGATATAGGTGTTTTCCCTCTTGTAGAAATACCGACCGGGAATGCCTCCAAAAGTCTTGGCAACGGAAAGGCTCAGGTCTATTTTCCATTGTGGATCCAAAAAGATATAGATAAATGGACGATATACGGCGGCGGCGGTTACTGGATAAATCCCGGCATAGGTAATAAAAACTGGGAGTTTACAGGGATTCTTGTTCAATATAATTTTACCGATTCATTCTTCCTTGGGGCAGAACTGTTCCATCAGACTTCGTCGTCAAATACTTCGCCGGGATATACGGGTTTACATTTCGGTGGAGGAATTCCATTAATAAAGAATTATCAAATACTCTTCTCTGCAGACTTGGGAAACGGGATTACTTCTTACAAGCACTTTGCGTATTACCTGGGGTTGTATCATACCTTCTGAATTTCAATTCCTCAAAATAATCCTGACTATGTGTTTACCTGCTAAGGCAGCTCTAAATACTACGATCAGACTCTATGAGTTATTATCTTATATGAACCTGGCATAACTGACGCTTAAACTTTATATTTCGAAAGGAAATATTCTTATGCATATTAAGATTTAAGCAAAGGCTATTTATCCTTATTCGGTAAAAGTCCTGCTGCCGTAAGAGGCTCATACATTTTTTATTTCTTATCCGGGAGACAAATGAAATATTTCAGCATAAAAAAGATTTCCTGTTTGACGAGCTTAATATTTCTCATACTTTTTATGGCGGCAATTTCTGCCCAGACAAATAAAGCTGTAGGCAATATTAATATACCGCATCTTCAGAGGCAGGGAACTACGATGCAGCTTATCGTTAACGGCAAGCCTTACTTAATGCTTGCAGGTGAAACTGGAAATTCAAGCGCGTCGGATATAAGCTATATGGATACGATATGGCAAAAGATTGCTGCAGAACATTTGAATACACTTGTAGTCCCTGTATACTGGGAATTGATTGAGTCGAAAGAAGGAGTTTTTAGCTTTACTCTTGTTGACAGGATAATAACTGCGGCAAGGCGTAATCATATCAAGCTGGTCTTCCTCTGGTTCGGTACGTGGAAGAACAGCATGTCATGCTACGTTCCGTTGTGGATAAAGACCGATGAACAGAAATATCCGAGAGTAAGAGAAAGAAACGGAAGGGCAGAGGAAATACTTACGGCATTCAATAAGACTAACCGGGACGCGGATGCATTTGCATTCTCTCACTTAATGAAACATATAAAAGAATTCGATGAGAAAGAACAGACAGTTGTTCTGGTTCAGGTTGAAAATGAAATGGGAATGATTCCTACAGCAAGGGACTATTGCAAGGAAGCCGATTCAGCATTTAATGCACCTGTGCCGGGAGAATTTATTAATTACCTGAAAGCAAATAAAGATGATCTTAACACATATCTTTTAGATATGTGGAAGAAGAACGAATTCAAGACTGAAGGCAACTGGGAAGATATCTTCGGCAAGGGTTTGGAGACTGATGAAATATTTATGGCGTGGAATTATGCTAAGTACGCAAACTTTGTAGCCGAAGCCGGAAAGAAAGAGTATTCCTTGCCGATGTATGTCAACGCCGCACTGATTCGCCCCGGAGCTAAACCGGGTCAATATCCAAGCGGCGGACCTCTGCCTCATCTAATGGACATATGGAAGGCTGCGGCGCCCGCAATAAATTTTTTAGCGCCTGATATTTATTTCCCGACATTTGTTGAGTGGGTCTCTAAGTTTGATGTGCATGTAGGAAAGCCAGGACAGATGTATAACCAATTCTTTATTCCTGAAGCGGGAAATGATCAGAGTCTTGTAAATGCATTTTATGCTATTGCCCAGCACAACGTAATGGGCTACAGCCCTTTCTCAATTGAATCACTTCCCGATCCCTCAGATAACGAGGTATCGAAAGGCTATAAAGTTCTTAGAGAGTTAACTCCATTAATCCTTGCAAACCAGGGCAGGGGGACGATGCGCGGTGTAATACTTGACAGCGCAAGCCAGGTCGAAAAGATAAAGCTGGGAGATTTTATCTTTGTTTGTCATCATGAGTATAGCTGGTCTTACGCTCCTAAGATAGAAGGAAAGAATCCGAGGTACGGAGGAATGATAATTATGGTATCGCCGAATGAATATTATATTGCCGGAAGAGGAATAGTAGTAACCTTTGAATCTGCAACAGGCGAAGGTATACTTGCAGGCATAGGCAGACTTGACGAAGGAAAATTTGTTAACGGCAAATGGATACCGGGCTTAAGGATGAACGGCGACCAGAGTAATCAGGGCAGGCAAATGGACTTACCGGGGGATACTTACAGCATTCAGAAGGTAGTGCTTTATAAATACAAATAAGTACCGGGCATAGGGCAAAGCGCATAGGGCAGAGAGCAAAGCGCATGAATAGCTTATTGCCTTATACATTATTGCTTTTTCGTAAGGGATACTTTAGAGTTAAGGAGGAAAGGCGGAGAAGGCTTAGATGATGCTGATTAGAATGGTTTCAGAGCGCATTCAGAGTGAATTCAGAGTATATTCAGAATTGAGCTTTAGCTTTAACTGCTACTGGTACCTAGAGAGATAAGCACTAATTATTTCCTTTAACAATAAAAGAAAGCTGACCAGGATAATCATAATTGTCTTATATTGCCATCTCAAACAAAGAACGAATCCCAAGAATCTCTATCTATATTAATAGATTAATAGTTACCGGTTGTGTGAATTAAATTATAAACGTGCCTTTGCCGGCAGGCGTTGAACCTGACAACGTTAGGTAGAACGGTTATGGTCTTATACTTTTTTCATTAAGAGGGTGACCAAAAAGTTCACAATGCCGATCATCGAGTTTGTCGAGGTGATCGGTGTCCTCGGCAGGCTCGGACACCGCAATAAGTTACCTTTTGACCACCCTCTAATAAACATAAAACTACCAACCGAAACTGTCTTAAGATTTTTATTCCATGCAATTTGTAATTCACACAACAGGTTAATAGTTGTTTAAATGCCAAGCCTGGACAGTCCGGATTGGATCAGCCGGAGAACAGGCTTTGTATAAACTACAAAAATTAAAACAAGGAATAAATGAACGGGGCTATTGCCGAGCCTTGAGTAAGTACTATTAAGCCTCCCAGCAATAAAAGGATAACCAGGATCGGTGCAAGCCACCATTTCTTCCTGACCTTTAAAAACTGCCACAGCTCGGATACTGTTGATAATTTGCCCATAGTCTTCTCCGTTAAAAGGAATATGCTTTATTAAAACTGTCTCTCATAATCTGCCGGATCAAATTTTTTCCGGTCGCGTTTCTGCCAGTAGGTTTGTTTATCTTTTTCTATTTTAAGGTCAAGAAAATCTTTCTTAAACAGCTTTGTCAACAAACCGGTAGGCGTTAATGCAATATAAAACAAAACTGTCAGAATTACTCTTGTCATAATCCAGCC
>JBJKRP010000018.1:0-2570 GCA_046704565.1 Ignavibacteriaceae bacterium
CATGTCGCCGACTTCATCAAGAAAAATTGTGCCTTTGTTTGCAAGCTCGAACTTTCCAATCCGCTGCTGTATTGCGCCGGTGAACGCACCTTTTTCGTGACCGAACAATTCGGATTCGATCAATTCATTTGGAATAGCTGCACAGTTAACCTCTACAAATGACTTTTCTTTTCTAAGGCTTTTATTATGGATGGCTCTTGCGACAAGCTCTTTACCTGTCCCGTTCTCGCCCGTAATTAATACCCTTGTATCGATGGGTGCAACGCGTTCAATTATTTCAAGAATGTCCTTGATCGCCTTACTTGTGCCGAGAATTTCCCCTCCGGTCTGAATGGATTTCTTGATTTCTTTATTTTCGGTGAGAAGGTTATACTGATCGACTGCATTCCTGACGCTTATTAAAAGCTTGTCCCTGTCGATAGGCTTTTCGATAAAATCAAATGCGCCCAGTTTGGTTGCTTTAATTGCGTTCTCTATGCTTCCGTGGGCGGAAATGATAATTACAGAGGTATTGGAGTTATTTTCTTTTATTGTTTTTAGAACCTCAAACCCGTTCATCTCCGGCATCTGGATGTCGAGGAGCAGGCATGCGGGTTCATTCGACAAAAATTTTTCAAAGCCCTCTTTTGAGCTATTGGAATAATCAACAGGATAATCCTCGTATTCGAGGATCATCTTTATGCTCTCACAAATTTCCTTTTCGTCGTCTATTATAAGAATTGAATTCATTTTATTTCCTACGGGAAATCATACCTGCAATAAAATAACGTTTTTATTATCATTACTTGTGAAGGTAAAACCTCTTTATTCTTTTTTAAAAGCTGCCCGTATATATCGCCCATGGTATCAGCACTTAAATCTCTAGGATCGATATAAGACTGGACTTTAAAATCCTGTTCAAAAACTTCTACAAAATAACCAATAAGATCGGTTAAATCAAAAATATTTTCAGAGTACGAGAGAAAAGCGGACCCGAAGAAATGTGCAAGCTTATCTTTGTCGCCAAAGCTGTCATGCGGGGAGTCAAAGAACAGATAAGCCGGCAGGTTTGCATTTTTTTTATTGAAAAGAGGACCGCGGGCAGCAGTTAAAGGATAATTAATAATTATATTTATTAATGGAATTTTTATAGGTACCAGGTTGTACGGCACCGCTGCGAATGTCAACGCAAAACATGCTTCGTTAAAATTCTCATTAGTAATTTTAAGCGCTTCTTTAAAAAGTGAGTCTGCTCTGGATGGATCATCCATTCTAAATTTCAAATCTCTAAAATGATTTGATGCAATATAGTCCGACAATTTCTTCACTTCAATTCCAAGCCTGGATTGTTGTGGAAATAAATCCGTGGAAAATAAAATGAACAAGCAAAATAATAAAAGGAAAGGCGCTCTATTACTCTTATTTGTCATTTAATAATTATTGAAATGTTTCCGCGAAAGATAAATATTTTGCAGAAAAGTATTATCTCTCCGGTTTTCCCGAAGCCGGAAAAAAATAAATTCTTTTTCCGAAAGAATTGACTTTCTCGATAAAGGTCGCCAATTTTACCAACGGTTTTTTACATTTTTATAATTTTCGATAAATGGAGATTTATATGTCGATTACAAATACAATAGCTGTCGAAGACAAGATTTTTTCCAGATTGCAGGTCAAGGAAACAATTTTACTTCTGGGTGTATCAGTGTTGCTTCCTTTTTTAATCCATCTGCTTCCCGAATTAAATGGAATTCCGATGGGCGCTGTTTTATTGGCGATGTTTTTTGCACCTTTAATTGCCGTTAGGTTTTTTAAACTTCACGTTGCTTTGATAATTGCATTCCTTTCGCCTTTGATAAATTTTGCTATAGCCGGTAACCCTGTTGCAGTCCTTCTTCCGATTATGACTTTTCAATTAGTTCTTTTTGTCGCCGGGCTGAAATTGCTTGAGAATGTTAAAAGCGTAAGGGCGGTTAGCTCATTAATTTCGTATTTGTTCTGCGTTTTAATTTCTACGATGTTATTAGCCGGTTTCTCAGGAATTCTGCCGGGCTCTACTCCGGGTCAATTCCTGGCTACATCTTCGCTGAGTGCCGTCCCGGGTATAATGCTTCTTGTCATTGCTGATTTTACTTTAAGAAAATTCAAGAAGGATTAGCTTAATTTATCTTATGCAGGATTTATCCTTCGTAGAAATAGGAGAACGCATAAATAAATTAATCCTTCCTAGCTTCGATTTAGTTATCGGGATAGCGACGGGAGGCGTTGTTGCTGCAAGCCTGGTAGCATATAAGCTTGGTATCGAGTTAAAGGTTATTCAAATAAATTACCGGGATGAGGAAAATCATCCCCGGTATGATAACCCGAAATTATTTGGATACGGTCAGGTAAATATTTCAGGTAAAAAGCTTTTGATTGTAGATGATGTCTCGGTATCGGGGAAGACACTGGAAGCTGCCGTAAAAATATTCGCCGGAAATGAAATTAAAACTTTCGTGTTGAAGGGTAAAGCGGATTATGTCCTTTTTCCTGAGATTGCTGCTTGCGTTAACTGGCCCTGGAAATTAAACTATAATAAAAATACTGGATAATAT
>JBJKRP010000019.1:0-4594 GCA_046704565.1 Ignavibacteriaceae bacterium
CACCTAAAGTGTACCCCTTATAATAATTATTCCTGAGGTATATTTTTTAATACGTTGGTGAGAAGATTCCAGAATTTTTCAACCGTACTTATTTGAACTCTTTCATCAGGCGAATGTGCGCCGATAATTGTAGGTCCGAAAGAAATCATATCCATTTCAGGGTAGCGTTCATTTATGATTCCGCATTCCAAACCTGCATGAATTGCTTTTACTTCCGGCAATGTTCCATATAAATCAGAATATACATTTTTCAATACTCCAAGAACCGGGGACTTAATGTTTGGGTTCCAGCCGGGATAACCATCCGCTTGTGTTACTTGAGGTTTGGCAAGCCGGATCTAAGCAGAGATCGAAGTTGAAATTACTTTCTTTTGGGATTCTACAGAACTCCGCTGGCTTAGAATTACAACTACAGTCTTACCTTTAGTCGTAACAACAGCAAGATTTGATGAAGTCTCAACCAGACCTTCAATATCCGCACTCATTTTAATTACGCCGTTCTGAACAGAGTAAAGAGAGTTTATCAAATTTGTCGCGGCAGGTTTATCAAACACTTTTGCACGTGATTTTATTTCCAAGGCAGAGACAGTTAAGTTCGGTTCAACAGATTCAAGTTCAAACTTAACCGTCTTATAATATTCTTCAACATAAGATAAGATTTCGGCAGTTTGCTTATTTGAAATTCTTATTGCTGCAAAGCATTCCCGCGGAATAGCATTATGCTTGCTTCCGCCGTTTATGCTAACGAGCCGGACTCCGAATTTGTAATTTAATTCATGCAGAAGTCTTGCCATAATTTTGATAGCATTTCCTCTTCCGGCGTTTATATCCAGACCTGAATGACCGCCTTTTAATCCAACCACTTTTATTTCAAGCGCGGTTGTATTTGTAGGCGCATCAACAGGGTTGAATTTAAATTTAACGTAAGTGTTTTGTCCGCCCGCGCAGCCGATATATAAAGCTCCGTCTTCCTCGGAATCCAGGTTAAGAAGAATCTTAGAGTTCAGCCATCCGGGCTTTAAGGCTTGAGCGCCGAATAGTCCGGTTTCTTCATCAAGTGTAAAAAGCACTTCGAGCGGACCGTGCTCAACTTCTTTGGATTCCAAAACTGCAAGTGCAGCAGCAACACCGATTCCGTTATCAGAGCCTAACGTTGTTCCCCGTGCTTTTACCCAGTCACCTTCAACAAAAGGTGAAATCGGATCTCTATCCCAATCGTGCATTACGTCGTTATTCTTCTCTGCAACCATATCAAGATGACCCTGAAGTACTACAGGCGTTAAATTTTCTTTCCCCGGTGCAGCCGGCTTTCTAATAAGAACATTTCCGAATTCATCTTTTAAAGTTTCGAAATTGTTCCTCTTCCCCACCGACATAACATAGCCTGCAATCCTCTCTTCCTTGCGGGAGGGTCTCGGGTATTTGCAGATTTCTTCGAAGTGGTTCCAAAC
Source organism: Ignavibacteriaceae bacterium (assembly GCA_046704565.1). Classification (GTDB taxonomy): domain Bacteria; phylum Bacteroidota; class Ignavibacteria; order Ignavibacteriales; family Ignavibacteriaceae; genus FEN-1297. The sequence continues at coordinate 1,452 of JBJKRP010000019.1, forward strand.
CGCTTCGGGTCTCAAGTGACCTAAAATATTTCCCATAGCTTATTCCTTCAACTTATTTTTTGATAAGCTGTTTTTCTTAGACAAATTAAAGTTTCTCCTCTTTACTCATTGCAACTTTATATAATAAAAACGAGAGGAGACCAAAAAAGATTAAACCGAGAATATCGCCCCAGCCGCCTAATGAGTCTGCAAATGTTGCTGCAGTTGCATTGGAGAAAATATGCAGCACGGTCTGGTGCACGGTTGCAATAAATGATATAGGATTACCTGCTGAATCATGACCAACCGTCCATCCTATTAATATTGCTACTAAAATTCCTGTAATGGTTCCACCGGCAATTAAACCCGAGCTGAAAAGTGCACCGGGACCAATATCGGATTCTTTGGATTTCTTTCTCCTATCAACAAGCCATTTTATAACTCCGCCTGCATAAATAGTAGTTGTTGTAGACAAAGGTAAATAAGCGCCGACTGCAAATGCCAGAGAAGAAACACCCGCTAATTCCATTACAAGCGAAAGTCCCATACCGATTAATACCAGCGCCCAGGGAAGATTCTGACTCAACAATCCTTTAATAACAGTCGCCATCAGAATTGCCTGCGGAGCCGGTAATGGGTCCGGGTGCTGCGGTGTTATTTGACCAACTCCAACAGTGCGTTCAAGTAAAAGAAGAGTGAACCCAACTGCAACTACAGAAACAAGTACACCGATAATTAATCCAATTTGCTGCTTTACCGGAGTTGCGCCTACCAAAAATCCGGTCTTCAAATCTTGAGAAGTTGAGCCGGCATTTGCAACTGCAATACAAACGATAGAACCAACCACAAGAGCTAATGGCTCATAAAAGCTTCCTGTCCAACCGATGCCGACAAATATCAATGAAGTTGCCATCAGAGTTGCAATTGTCATCCCGGAAACGGGATTTGACGACGACCCAATTAGACCAACGATTCTTGAAGAAACAGTTACAAAAAAGAATCCGAATATTACAATCATTACTGAAGAAAGGAAGTTAGTAGGAATATTCGGAATCAAAGCCATAAAAACAACCAGTACTAAGCTGCCGCCAAGTACGATTGATAATGGAATATCCTTTGAAGTTCTTTCTTTTTCTTCAACAACGCTGTTTTGTTTATTTGTTCTATTCGCTTTAATATCTTTGAATGAATCTTTAAAAGCATTGATGATTGTAGGTATCGATTTTATTAATGTTATCAGTCCGCCAAAGGTTACGGCACCGGCGCCAATGTATCTTATATAATTATCCCAAATTTGGTCGGGAGACATCTGGCTTATTAGCTTTGAACCCGGAGGGAAAATGGTTGTTAATTTATCACCCAGAATGGTTATAAGCGGGATTAAAACTATCCACGAAAGAACACCGCCGGCGACCATAATCCCGGCTATTCGAGGACCTATTATGTACCCGACGCCTAAAAGTTCCGGTGTTATCTCGCCGTTTATGGTTCCGTTTGGCAATGCAGATTTTCTTCCGAAAACAAACGTAGGCACATCTTTCCACAAACCGAAGATAGACATAAACAATTTGTACAGGAAAGCTATACCTAAGCCGTAATAAACTTTTTTTGCAAGGTTACCTCCCTTTTCTCCGGCAACAAGAACGTCGGCACAGGCTGTTCCTTCCGGATACGGAAGAACACCGTGCTCTTTAACTATAAGCGCTCTTCTTAATGGAATCATAAAAAGTACGCCAAGAATTCCTCCGGCAAGAGCAAGCACAAAAATCTGAAAATACTTAAAGTATGCCATACCACCGGGAAGAAACAGAAGCGCCGGTATTGTAAATACCACGCCTGCGGCAACGGATTCGCCTGCAGAGCCTATTGTCTGAACAATATTGTTTTCCAAAATTGTAGCGTTACCGAATTTTTTAAATACTGAGATGGCAAGCACTGCAATTGGTATTGAAGCGCTTACGGTCATTCCCACTTTAAGCCCCAGGTATACCGAAGATGCACCGAATATGATGCCGAAAATTCCGCCGAGAATTATCGCCTTAAGAGTAAATTCCGGGATGAAGTCTTTCGGGCTTATATAAGGCTTAAAATCGGAAGCAGCTGAATTTTTTCCATCTGTTTTTGCAGTAGAATTTTTTTCATCTGCCACAGCAGTAGAAGAGTTATCTGCCATTAGAACATCCTTTAAATTTTATTTAGTGAAACAATGCGGTAAATATTCGAATAAATAAATAAAAACACAAACATTATTTTTCAATCTGATTGATTAGAACGACAATTTTCTCATTCCGATGTGGCAGATTGCGAAATCATATTTCACCGGGTCTGCAGGATCAAACTTTTTAAGATTCCCGGTAATTTCTTCAGCCATCGCCCAGCTTGTGTTTTTTCTTTTTGTAAGATTAAGCTCACGGCAAATCCTGGCTACGTGGGTATCAACAGGTATAATTAAATCAGCCGTCGGTATCTCATTCCATATCCCGAAATCAAGCTCGTCCTTTCTTACCATCCAGCGAAGGAACAGATTCATTCTTTTGCATGCGCTACCAAGCTCCGGCAGCGGGAACATAAACTTAAAACCGGAGCTAATCTCACCGCCGTTTATTCTTAAGGCATAGTTTATAAAAAAATCTGAAAATTTTGTTATTGAATTTTTAATATCACCGGTTTCACGGTAGAAAAATTGGAATAGATTTTTAAGCGAGCCGAACTGATGGTATACATCGCTCAGAATATAGAACAGAAGTGAGATATCCTTTTCCGTATAGAAACGATGCTTCAAGCCTGCAAGCTTGAAAGAATATTTCTCATTAAAATATCCGGCAATAAATTCGTATGGTTGATTGTCTGAAACCGCCAGGATTTTATTTAGAGTATTTATTATCTGGGCGACATTTCCGTACGCGAATATTGAAGCAATAAATCCTATGGCTTCGATGTCCTTTTCATTATCAAATAAGTGAAGGAATTGAAGCGGGTCCGGCGATATTTTGGATTTGTCAAAAGCCTTATAATGATAATCAAGTTTCTGTTTAAGATTCATTTGACGAAAGCTAAAAATTTTTAGAGCATGCTTTTTATAAGAAGTGCAATTGCAATGGCTGAAAGAGAAGAAAGCAGAATTGCAATTCAGTTACTTCTTTAATATGAAATTTATTTCTCTT
>JBJKRP010000020.1:0-9960 GCA_046704565.1 Ignavibacteriaceae bacterium
CCTCTAATATAAATGACATTACTTTGTTTGATAACGCCCGGCGTTAAGGCAATAATATTATTTATCCCGCGAACAGGCAGCGATTGTATAACCTCGTTAGTTGTGGTTCTAATAGCGTTGGTATTGCTGGCGTTAACAAGCGGTCTCTGTGCTACAATCTGAACTTCGCCGATTGAAACTCCCTGGGCAGGAAGCTTGAAGTTAGCTGTAGTTGCCAAAGCAGCGCTTACACGTATATCTGAAATTGTCACTGACTTATAGCCAACATAAGATGCTTTTACAGCGTAAACACCGGGGTCAAGATGGTTAATTGTAAATTCTCCATTAACGTCTGTTGCAGCACCGAAGGAGGTTCCAACAACGAGAACGTTAGCCCCAATTAGCGCTTCGCCGGTTTGGTAGTCGACAACCTTACCAGTAATTCTACCGGTCGTTTGAGCAACTGTAAAAGGAACGACGAGTAAGGCGCATATAATTACGGTAAAAATTTTTCGGAACATAATTCTTTCTCCATTATTTATTAAACTTTTTAAAATAATCGGTGAGTTGTTTAATCCTATGGATACCGGCTGAGAGGAATTGTAATCCGGTATTGCTTTTGTTCTTCATGTAACCTCCTTAAGTGAATTAATTTAAAATGAATTTACTATGCCGCATTCGGCAATTATTTAAATATTTTTTAAAATTTATTTACTTAACAAAGAGGGGTACAGTTTTAAGAGATTAAAGGCTGTAAAACTTCTATTCATATACTCTCTCCAATCTTGGCGCAGTTTTTTTGTTTCTAGTAGAATGTGTACCCGGTGTAAAACGGTTAGCTAAAGTGTTACTCCAAATACTAATCACGGTAAAAAAACTTTCTTTTTCCACCTTGACCTCACTACTATCTAATTGATCTTTTGTTTTTGACAAAATAGAACTATTTAGTTTTAATTTGTGCAAAAAAATAGAAAGTTATAAGTTTAGCAGTGTCATTATACAGTAATGAGTTGTAAAAAATTGTCACGGCATGATTTTGGTTGATTTGGGAGACAACCGATTTATCTCCTTCTTGATTCTTCCAGGAATGAAAAGTCAGGAGACATTATGCAGAACGTTTTCTTCTATATATATAGAGAAGAATGAAGCATATCAAAAAATTGCGGTTCAGATGGCGGGATTTAAAAAGACGACTAATTAAAATTGGGATTATAAAAATTACTTTGCAATAGCTGCCGTAAGCTCTGTTGATTTACATTACCATATTGAAGGGAATTAAACAACAAGCCGGGTATTCTATATGGGATATTCAATCTATCAGCTTATACCCGATACCATGAACAGTAAGGATAGTTTTCGGTTTGTTAGGATTTGTTTCAATTTTTTGCCGGAGCTTAACTATAAAATTATCAACCGTCCTCGTGGTCGGGCTTTCTTCAAATCCCCAGATAATTCTTAGTATCTCATCCCGGCTTACCGTTGTATTGCGTTTACTCCAAAGAAAGTTTAGTATCTCAAATTCCTTATGCGACATATCCACCTGTCCGGAATCGTTGAAGGCGTTATATGCAGAAAAGTTTACTTCAAGTTTTCCTATTGTTACAGGCTTGCTTTTGCCGTTTGCAAACTCCGAAGTTTCTTTCCGTCTAAGCACAGCCCTGATACGCGCAATCAGTTCCCTGATGCTGAAGGGCTTTGTTATGTAATCGTCGGCGCCGAGTTCAAGCCCGAGTACTTTATCAATTTCTTCACCTCTGGCTGTTAATAATATAATAGGAGTGTTGTCTCCCTTCTTTCTTACCGTCTTACATACTTCAAAGCCTGAGAGATTAGGAAGCATCACGTCAAGAATAACCAAATCGTAATTTCCCTCTATAATTTTTTTCAACCCATGCTCACCATCTCTTGCCACGTCTGTCTGGAAGCCTTCTACTTCAAAATTATCTTTTAAGCCGACAACCATTTGCGGCTCGTCTTCAACAATTAAAATTCTCGTCATGTGTTTTCCTTTTCCAATCTATTGTGGACACTTTTTCTAAACTTCAATTCAAAGCAGCTTCCCCCTCCCTTATTATTATAAACTTTTATGATGCCTTTATGAGCATCTATAATACTCTTTACTATTGAGAGTCCCAGTCCCGCACCTTTCGTCTCGTGGACTAATCCGCTTTGAATACGATAAAATTTATCAAAAATTTTATTTAGGCTCTGTGCCGGAATTCCTATGCCGCAGTCGATCACCTTAATAAATATGAAGTCGTCTTCCACTCCCGTTTCTATCTCAATTACCTTTTTCTCTTTACTGTACTTTATCGAATTATCAAGCAGATTAATAACCGCCTCGGTTAAGGATTCCTCATCGCCGTTTATCTTTGGAATATCCTCACACAGCTTTAAACTGTATGTAAAGCCCGCGTTCTCCAATTGATAGCTGTAAGTATCAAAAATCTTACTTGCAATTGAATTTATATCCGTCGGTTTAAAGTTGTAAGCTCTCTTATTGCTCTCAATCTGGTAGAAGCTCAAAATTTTATTTACTATCCTGCTTAGCCTTCCGGTCTCGTCGAATATCATCTTATGATATTCCTTTTGCTTTTCGGAAGTGACCACCCTTTCAAGCACTAATGTTTCTGCAAACAAACTGATTAAGGAAAGTGGAGTTCTAAGCTCGTGAGAAACATTTGCAATAAAGTTTGTCTTAAGTCTGGTAAGTTCCATTTCCCTCTTAATATTCCTTATTGCATACCACAGACCAATCAATAGAAGGACATCAACTAAAACAATTAATAATAAAGTTCTGTTCGTCCGCTGCTTAACTATTGATGATATCGTCTGACCTTTCAGAACCATGCCTATCGAGTATCGGGGAAGAAGTGTTAAAGCTTGCTTCTGTCTTACCTTTGCAAGTCCGTTTGTGCCCGATGAATATATTTCTTCGCCGCTTCTATTGTTTATTATACTAATTATAAACTTTTTTTGCGAAGCTGCCTGAAACTCGGGTTTAAGTATTTTTTCGATAAATGTTGCAGGGTTTATTATTAACCCGCAAAAATCCGTCTTATCTGACGTATAGTTAATAGGGAAAATAACCACGTCAGACGTGTCATTCAAAGTTGATTCCAGAAAATTTGAGAAGCTTAAATCATTTTCACCGGAGATTAAAAGTCTTTTTATTTTCAGTTCGTTTGATTTTATGACTTTTAGTATCACAGTATCAAGATTATTGTTTGATAACTGTTCCCCGGGTAAATAGACAAATATTTCCGGCGCGCTCGACAGCCTTCCGGTGAATATTGAACTGATGTTTGTATTTATATTTAGAAATTGCCGAAGAGACTGGTTGTTTTTCAGTTTTTCAGCAACGGGAGCGGCGGCAACAAGTAAGTTTATCCTTTGACTCCATCCTTCAACAACATCAATCGTGTGCTTATTTATGGAGTTAAGCATCAGCTTAAGCTGGTTGTTGTAGAGGCTATCAATAGCAATTTCATTTTCATTGAGTGAATTTATCTCGAATACAGAAAAGACCACTGCCGGGAGAAGAACGATGACAATCAATATAGCCAGGATTTTTTGTACAGGCTTGTACATAAATTCTAATTATTCATATTAAAGATATAATCTAAAAGAAAATTATATCAGTATGCTCAGATATTCAAGGGCAGCAAACAAATTGAAAACAATATTACAGCCTGAAAGGTCAATAATAGTTTAATCCAAAAATTTAAACGGATCATAACTAAAAACAATTCCGGCTCGTTAACTGTTGCCAGGGAACTGCGGCAGCTAATAAAAAAAGCCGTGCAGCCTTTAATGCCGCACGGCTTTTTAACTCAGCTTCTCTTTAGCCGGTTATTCTAATAAATATCTTATTAGAATCCTAATGCAACAGAGAAGATGTGGTTGCCGTTGAAATACTTGGTAGTCCTATAAGCATAGTCAACGTGTAGATCTATTGTTCCCAAATTATAAGCTATCCCGGCACCGACAGATAATCCGTAAATATAATTCGGATCCTGATTCTTGGGAGACAGAGAGTAACCTGCTCTTACGAAGAATGTTTTTTCGTAACCGTATTCTGCGCCGACATTATAAACATCGCCGGAAAAATTATTATTCTGATAATTAGCCGCAATGTGTACAATATTTGTCTCGTCAATCTTTGGAGTATAGCCGAAGCCCAGTTCAAACGACGAAGGCAAATCAAAAGAAGCAGCATTTATAGAATAATAACTCGGCGGACGGCTGAACGGCTGAGACGGATCAGAAGTAGAGCCGGTTGGCGAAGCCTGTACTAACAATCCCGGTCCGCTGAATGTCATCTGCGGTCCGATATTTTTTATAACCAAGCCGAAACTTAATCCCTGAACATCGCCGAGGTCTTGATACTGCAAGCCTGCGTTAAAGGCAACTCCGGCTGCACTTACCTGATCGATAGTTTCGGATATAAAGTTAGCTGTCAAGCCGATCGCAATTCTATCGGTTAGCTCTCTTGAATATGTTGCACCCGCTACCAAGAACTGCGGAGTATATGTCTGTCCTGTACCGTCAGGCTGTTCATTGGTAGTAATCTGGATAGAGCCGATATTCAGAGACTTAATACTTAAAGAAACCACACCGAAGCCGGAGAAGTTTGCCGAAACGGCACCGTATTCGACTCCGATATCGGCAATGTAATTCATATGAGAGAATAAGGCAGAAGCCGAGTTGGACATATGCGCGGCACCTGCAGGATTCCAATACAAGGCGTCGATACCACCTACTGTAGAAATGTTTGCACCGGATAGTGCAATACTGGAAGCACCGACCGGGATTAACAACTCAGTGGCACCGCCGGTTCCATTTCTGGAACCGCCGCCTGCAAACGCACTGCTTAAGCCTATTAAGGATAAAGCAGCTATTACTAAAATTTTTACCGCATAGCGGTCAATTATGATTGCAATTTTCATTTTTACTCCTTGAGTTTTAAACTTCATTAAAAATGATCCGGAATTTGCTGTTCTTGTATTATAGCGAACTTTAATATCTTGGTTTTACCAAGCTGCGGCATATCGATGTATGCTATGTATAAGCCGCTCGCTACAGGCAAGCCCGATTCATTTGTTAAATTCCATAGCTCGAATGTTCCGTTGGAATGATAAATAGTCTTTACCATCGTACCGGCAAGGTTGAATATCCTTATAGTAGCTGCATTAGGCAGATGACTAAAGGTTATTCTCCTGTCATACTTTGTTGTTTCAAGGTAATTAACACCATAGTATGGATTGGGGAATACATTTATATCGTTTATACTCTTCTCAGCCAGCGCTAAGGATGTATCCGACTTAGGAACGCTGAATGTGAATGTATCCTTGCCCATTTGAAGAGGATTATTATAAACGAACTTTATATCATCGCCCGTCTTGAAAGTAGATGTAAAGAACACCCAGTTCCAGGTTGCGCTATCCTTAACAACAGCAGAGGAGGTAGGGTCTATAACTGCATATTCATATTTGGTGTTTACTGCCCAAACGTATACTCTGTCATTCTCATTCCAGGCTTCAAACCCGTCTTTTGTAGGATCATTTGTTTTTGCGTAATTCCTATCATACATTACTAAGTTAACCTGTTCATTCTTGTCTGTATTCCATACTTCGAAAGGAATTCTAATGAGAAATGGATCACTGCTGCCCGGGTTCGGGTTCAGAGGATGATTCGCCAGCTTATAATTGCTTGAACCAAATATTGTAGCGTACGAACCGCCCGATTTGGTAATCAGAACAGTGTGCCCGTTAATAGTAGTATCGCCGGTAACTCCGGTCCATTTAAGCTCATAGTCCTGCTGCAATGCATCAATAGAAGTTGTACCGCCTACTCCGCCGTATGCAGGCAAGGATGTATTGGCAGTACCGTCTCCATATCCAAATATTATAAAGTCGGCTATTTCATATCCCTGACTTGTATATTCGCCCGAGGACAGACTAACACTCTTATTATTTATAATTACCTTACCAAAGGTAGTAGGCGCAGTATAGCTTCCGTTAACAGCAACCTGTAATCCATTAAAGATTACATTTGCTCTTGCAGTTACATCGGCAACACTGCTGCCGGATGAGCCACCAGGACCGTACAAACCAGTCTGCGCGAAATTATATTGGGGTGCATAAATGTCTTTCCCGCCTACAATCGTTTGATTTGCTAAGACAACTGTTCCTGTTGTCATATCCTTAACATCCCACTGCTTTTGAGTAACTATTTGATTTGCAATGGGACCTTTTAACGTATCTGCACCAGATACATCAACTAAGCCTCCGTAGTAACCGTAATTATCTCCCCAGTTATCATCATACATGGTATATTTTGTAATCAACGGAAGATTATATGAATGAACCACAATTTTTATATCTTCACCACCGGCAAATACACCGCTAGTACTTCTATTAGTGGTGTCCCCACTCGTCAACGAGTCCGGATTAATTGTACTGTAGAATAAAGTATTTGTAGCTTTATCATAAGTGTAGGGAATATTCGAACCATCGTTATTACTAATTGGCTCATAAGCACTGTCAATAACAATGCCTGCAGGCAAAGTAATCTTGACGCCGTCGCAATAATCATAATTTGGAGATACTACATTCACAATAAAATGCAGATCAATCGAGCCTTTGGTTTCACTCCATGCAGCAGAAGAAGTCAATGATGAACCGGTAAGGTCTCTTACTTTTGCCATCTTCTTACTCGCTGCCGTTATATCAGTCCATTGTGCGCTTCCATCAAGCGAATAAGTTTCCGTATGAAACTGCACCTGGTATTTATCTCCTGTTATATCGTTTGGATTAACTACATTAACATTTACCGTAGCATCTGCGGTTCCGCTGTGCTGTATATTTGAACTTGCAAAACTTCCTTGCGAAGTCTGATTTACACCAGGAGGCGTTGCTTGAGGCGTTACGGATATTATTGTAATAGGATTTTCGAGAGACTGCGGCACTCCTTTTGGATTATAGCTGTATGCAGTAACAGCGAAATAATATGTAGTACCGTTATTCAACGGCTTATTGCTGCTAAATACATCCATCGAATCTACAAAATACCTCTGTATACCGGAATCGGTGCCGCTCTGAATTGAGATGCTTGGCTCAACGGTTCTTGTTACTGGATCGGTATAAGGTATACTGGATACACCGTCAATAATATCATACGTCGCGATAAGCTTTGCCTCATCTTTTGAAGCTCCGAAATATGGAAGCTGATAAACATTGTACCCTTCAAATTTATATGCGCCGCCGCCGGAAACATCAACGCTGTCGATTTGATCTGCTATAACCGTCTGTTCGGTTGCCTTTACTTTAATTAAATCATAACCCCAATTTAGAATTACCTTGTTGTTTAAAGGAACTGCTGTAACTACCGGCGCAGGTGGTGCGGAAGGTAAATTGAAAAAGTGATCGTATGCATTCTGCGCGGTCTTATCATAAACCTTTAATAGGGTAATAGCCTGTAGATAATTTACAGTTGGAACTGCACCTGCTATAATTTCTGCAACTACAACCTCTTGAGTATCGCCGGGAGCCATTACAAATGGACCCGAAGCCATACCTTGTCTTCTATCGTCCGGCGGCCATGCAACGCCATCAAGCCAGCCGGTTCCCTTTACGGGATCACCGGGAAATGCAAACTTAGTAACATTACCAAGGTTGTCGGTAAACGGTAACCCGGATTGTCCATACTGACCGTTGAAAAAATGATAAAATGCAGTTGCGCCCATCGGATCTCCCTGGTTGGGATCTCCATAATTCGGATCCTGCGTATTAATAAAGTAATATGCAGCAGTCATCGGTAAATTAATATAACCGGGTCCTTTAACCTTACCGTCAAAAATTGCATAATCCTGAGCGTCATCAATACCGTTTTTATTTAAATCCTGCCCGGCAACACCTTTTAAAAGAGGTCCCTGGAAGAAGTCAAATCCTACCGCAGGAGGAGGAAGAGGAGAATAAACGGCATCGGTAGCTTCCCCGTTATAGCAATATTGTAAGCTCAACGTTGTATCGCATCCTACAAGATCATCATTAGCATATCCAAGGTCCACATCTGTCCAATAAGATACAATCATGCTATCGATTACGTTCTTTCCCTTGTTAATCAATTGCCATTTCTTAAAGTACATATTACCAAGAGCGCCTGTCTGAGCATATGCCCACATTGTAACATGCAGCTCAATTCCAAGAGGCTGAGTTCCATATAAGTAACTGGTACGAGCCGGATCCAAATCATTTGCTACATAGAATATCGTTTGGTCCGCACCCGTTACGCCAGGTACATCGATATCAGGCTCGTATTTACCGTCATTATTCACATCGGTAAAAGGGGCGCCTAAATCCGGTGCATTCGGGTTTCCATGCGCAGGCCAGTATGTCCAGTCATGTTCATATTGAATTCTTACCTGATCAGCAGAAAGCTGGTTAGCCGGATTCCAATAGTTACCTGAGGCAGCATCGCCGCTAAGATCAATTGCAGGACCACCCGGATAAACATCCGGACGGACTCTGTAAATAGACCAACGAGAGTCAGTTGGATCAGCAGGAGTACCGTCCGCATTTATTGGACCGGGCTCCAAGCCGGATCTATAAGCTGAACCACCTACTCTTACCTGCTGATCGCCGGCTACAAAACCTCCCCACAGAAATCCGCCTTCAAATACGGCATTCTTTTTTGATCCTTTGGGGAACTCGGTTCCCTCTAAGTTTGAGTTAGGGTTATAATCGCTAAAGCCAACGTTCGATTGTAAAGCATTTAAGTTGTTTATGTTCATAGCAGCAGTACTAACTTGCAGCGCTGCAGTCTTATTCATTTTGTTGTTTTTAGTGCCCTTCTTTTCTTTTGCCACCACCGCGGATGATAAAAAGAAAAGAATAATAATTCCAAACATCAACATGTATTTAGAATTTCTATTTTTGCTTTTCATTTTAAACTCCTTGTTATTGTAATTTTCTTGTCAAATTAAAATCAGTATTCTAAACGAATCCCAAGCCTAATCTGACGCGGAGTTCCATATAAACCCGCATAATCAATATTTAATGCTTGATATATATTTGCATACTGTGACCCGTACTTCTGGATAGACTTATAACCCGTGAGGTTCGGATTAGTCAGGTAAGCATCAGAAGATGCTGATCCCGTATTGGAGAATACGTCAAGCACGTTAACAGTATTGAATAGATTGATAACCTGAATGAATATATCTGCCGAAAGATTACCCGGTAATTCAATATTCTTATCGAGGTTTAAATCTACAGAGAATATAGACGGTGTAACGGATGAATTAAGAGGCTCGATCGCATATCTCTTTCGTGTATCAACCGCTGAAGTTGAGATCGGGTTACTGGTACCGTTAGACTGTAGCGTTCCCAGCGTATATGGATGCCCGCTCGAGAATGTTAATAATAATGATACACCGAATTCATGCAGGAACGATGGACCGTCATCTTTTCCGAAACGATAATCGATATTCAGATTTCCTGAAAATGCATGGTTAAATGACAAGGGCTGAATATATAAAGGAATATAAACCATATTCTGTACAGGGTTACCAAATTCTCCCGAATTCGAATACGGGTTATCTCCGGTTCCTCTGGCATTTGAATATGTCAATGATCCGTTAACAAGAAATCTTTCTGTCCTTCTCATATTGAAAGTTAATTCAACGCCTTGTGTAGTTGCATAGTCTCCGTTGGTAAGAATCTGGTATGGTCTCCAGCCGGTTTGAGCGTCGACCGACTGCTGAGCAAATACTACCTGGTTCGATATATCTTTATAATATGCCGTAATATCAACCGAAGCGAAATCAGCAATTTGCTGTGTAAATCCAAGCTCATACTGCGTCGTTCTTGTTGGTCTTAAATCCAAACCTATAGGTGTTTGAAGGAAGAATCCTCCGTTTGGATTGATAAAGTATGCCCACCAATAAGGACTGGCATATAGATCATTCAAGCTCGGCTG
>JBJKRP010000021.1:0-4996 GCA_046704565.1 Ignavibacteriaceae bacterium
GGAGATTGGTCTACAATTTCAATGTCATCTAAAAATTCATCTCCTTCTATACCGGTGTACTTCCCGATCTTCGGCGGGATTTTGCCTAAGCTTTTTGCTAAGCCTCCGTACAAAATATCATGAATCAGCGTGCTCTTTCCTGAACCGCTGACACCGGTTATAACTACAAATTTATTTAATGGAATTTCAACATCTATATTCTTCAGATTATTTTCCTTCGCGCCACTTATTTTTATCGATCTTGAAGCTTTGGTATTCCTTTTGGAAGGGATCGGGATCTCCATTTTACCCGAAAGATATTTCCCCGTTAGGGAATTCTTGTCCGTTAATATATCGCCGATGGCGCCCATTGCAATTATCTCACCGCCATGAACCCCGGCTTTAGGTCCCATATCAACAACAATATCGGCGGACTTTATCATATCGGGGTCATGTTCTACAACAAGTACGGAATTGCCAATGTCCCTTAAATTCTTCAGAAGATTTATCAGTTTAAAATTATCCCGCGGATGAAGCCCTATGCTCGGCTCATCAAGGACGTATAGAGTCCCAACCAATGATGAGCCTAATGAAGTTGCAAGATTTATCCTTTGAGTTTCGCCGCCGGAGAGCGTGCTGCTTAAGCGGTCTAACGTAAGGTAACCTATACCGACATCATTTAAGAAGCTTAACCGCTTTATTATTTCCTTAAGAACTCTTTCACCGACAAGAAAGTCATATTCCGAAAGCTGAAGCTCCTTGAAAAATTTCAATGAATGTTCGATCGGGATCTTGACAATATCATATATCGATTTGCTTTCTATTTTTACCTGGAGTGCTTCTCTTCTCAGCCTCGAACCTTTGCATGCAGTACAAGTTGTATAGCCACGGTATCTGCTTAATAAAACTCTTATATGCATCTTGTAAGTCTTCGATTCTAGCTTCTCAAAGAACTTATCTATACCGATATAATCTCCGAACCCGTTTCTTATAAGAGCTACCTGTTCGGCGGTCAAATCTTTGAACGGCACGTTAATAGGTACTCCGGCTTGTTTCGCGCTCTTAATTAAATCTCTCAGATGAGAACTAAATTTAGCTGTCCTGAACGGAGCGATTGCGCCGTCCATAATGCTTAGGGTATTCACCGGGACTACCAGGTTCATATCGATGCCTATAATTTTGCTAAAGCCCTGGCATACAGGGCAGGCACCGAAAGGATTGTTGAAAGAAAAGAAACGCGGTTCAGGCTCTTCGTATCGAATACCGCAGCATTCGTAAAACTTGTTAAAGTCTTTTTCTTCACCTGTATCTGCATTTATTAAAACAAGCCTGTCTTCGCCTTCTTTGAACGTGACCTCTATGGCATCCGAAAGACGCTCCCGAACATAACCTTTCTGAACTTTGAATCTGTCGATTATAATTGCTACTTTATCTTTTTTACCGGGCAGTCTTTCTTCTTCATTTAGATCGATAAGAGAATTTTTAAAATATATTCTGAAAAAACCGCGCTTCTTCAGCAAATCAATTTCTTCCTTTAAAGTATGACCTTTATGGAGATGCAACGGAAAGCCGAGATAAAACTTCGAGCCCTCAGGCTGCTCTTCGAGCCAATCGGAAACAGTTCCGGTAGTTGCCTTTTTCACCTCTTTGCCGCACTCAAAGCAAATCGTCTTCCCTATTCTTGCAAAAAGCAGGCGAAGATAATCATAGACTTCAGTTGTGGTACCCACCGTCGACCGCGTATTCTTAGCTCCTGTCTTCTGTTCAATTGCAACTGCGGGGCTAATTCCCTGGATAAGATCAACGTCAGGCTTATTCATTCTTTCAAGAAACTGCCTGGCATACGAAGAAAGACTTTCAACGTATCTCCGCTGTCCTTCGGCATAAATTGTATCGAACACCAAGGAAGACTTACCGCTGCCGCTTACGCCGGTAAAAACGATCAAATTATTTCTCGGAAGCTCGAAACTCAGGTTCTTTAGATTATGCTCGCGGGCACCCTTAATAATTATCTTTCTATCCTTATTATTTACTTTAGCTTCTTGCATTAGAATCTGATTTTCAATTTAGCTTTTAAATATAAAGAATAATCACGGATACTACGGTGATAAATAATAATATACCTTTGCGCGCAAACCCGCGGTAAGAGAATTATAGAATTGACAGCACTAAAGCAATACGCTGCCCCTCTTCAGCGCAGCAGGCATTTAATATAGATAGACTTTAAGCAATAAAATTGAATTCTTTATTTCTTTACCGCTTCTAACTTTTTAAGAGTTTCAATCTTTTCGTCAAGCAGCTTAATTTTATCATCAAGATCTTTCATCTTTTTGGAAATCTCGTCTTCGTAAGTTGCCTTATCCCAGTATCCCCGGTTCTCAAAATAGCTTTTAAACAGCCAGTTATGCTTTAATGCCTCCATATTTTCTGCAAGGCGCGAAGCACTGAGGCGCGCGTCCTCGCTTGTAAGCCTGATATTCTCTAATGTAGTCGCAATTGATGTATCGTATTTACCGCTGACAAGAAGCTGACCGAGCACCCCTCTGCCGCGGTTAAGGTTTGTCATAATCGTATCAACATTTGTAACAACATCATTAACATTAAGCACCACGGTTTTTACGCCTATTCCAAGAGTATCAAACACTCCTATTATTCTGCCTAACTCATCATTAATATTCTTTAAGCTTTGATCTGCCTGCTTGGTTAAACTGGTCGCATTATTGTAAAGGTCATTGCTGTTTATCAGCTTGCCGATTGAGCCTTCTCCGTTGTTTACCTTCTTGATTATATCCGCCAGATCCTTTGTCATGTTCTTAGTATACTGCATTATGCCTTCGGTCTGATCTATTATGGCTGAAAATCCGACCGGTTCTTCAGAAAGTATATATCCCCCGTTTCTTACCTGTTCGGCTCTGCTGCTGCCAATTTTAAGCACTACAACCTTATTCCCTACCAGACCTTCATTTTCTATTGTCGCTTTTGTATCTGTACGGATAAATCTTTGAACATCAGTCTGTAGGTTCATTGACACGACAACCCTTCCGGTTGTATCATTAACTATCTGGATATCGTTTACGCTGCCAACGTCAATTCCGCTTAACCGTACCGTGGCGCCCGTTCTTAGACCCTGCACATCTTTAAAATATGCTTTCACGTTAAACGTAGAGCTGAAAAGCGCATTCTTCTGACCGATTAAAAAGATCGCAATTACCAGAAGAATGGTCCCGATAAAAATGAAAATTCCGAGTCTTACTGCCGGCATATTTTTAATCATTACTCTCTCCCGTCTTTAACCTCAATAATATCATTGCTAAAAAAATCTCTTAAGAAAGGATCATCCTGAGAAGTAAGGTTGTCAAGATTTCCTTCATACCTTATTTTGCCGTCCTTAAGTACAACCGCGTGGGTGGCAATTATCTTGGCACAAATCAGGTCATGTGTAACTATAATAGAAGTTGTCTTTAAATCTTTTTGAAGCTCAACTATTAACCGGCTTATCTCCTTCGAGGTAATCGGATCGAGCCCGGTAGTCGGCTCATCATATAGTATCAATTTCGGCTCCGTAATAATGGTTCGTGCAAGCCCGATTCTTTTTTTCATTCCGCCGGAAAGCTCCGACGGCATTTTATCTATAGAATCCAACAGAGATACTTTCTCAAGTACGTTTTCAATCTTCGTATTAATCTCCTTCGGAGAGAAATTGAAATTCCTTACCAAAGGGAATGCTAAGTTCTCTCTGACGCTCATTGAGTCGTAGAGAGCTGCACTCTGAAACAGGAATCCGATCTGCTTCCTAATTTCGTTTAACTTCTTAATGCTTAATGAAAGCACATTCTGATCATCGATATAAATCTCGCCGGCATCCGGCTCCATCAGTCTTACAATACATTTAAGAAGGACGCTTTTACCTGTACCGCTTTTTCCGAATACGACGAAATTCTCACCTTCAATTATCTCGAGTGAAATACCATCAAGCACAACGTTGTCGTCGAATGCCTTTGATAAATTATTTATTACAACATTAGCCATCTGCTTATCCCCAAAGACTCACGGTTATTTTTCCAAGTACCATATCCATAAGAAGAATAAGCAGCGATGCAATAACTACCGAGCTGGTAGAAGCGCGTCCGACGCCAACCGTACCATTCTCCGTATAATAGCCTTTATAAGCTCCAACAATACCTACAATATAACCGAAGAAAAACGTCTTAATTATACCGGGAAGAAGATCGGTAAAATCTACTGAATTAACTACTGCATGTACATAAAGGACAAAATTTATATTCTGAGAAAGGAATATAGAAATATATCCGCCGATAATAGCCAGAAAGATCACATATACGGTCAGCATAGGCAGGATAAGCGTACAGGCAAGTACCCTGGTTACGACTAAAAACTTGAACGGATTAATAGCCGATACTTCCATCGCATCTATCTGTTCTGTTACCCGCATTGAACCAAGCTCTGCGCCAATGCCCGAGCTTACTCTTCCTGCAAATATCAAAGCAGTTATAACCGGACCAAGCTCCCTGACAACAGATAAAGCAACCATGCCCGGCAGAAATGCTTCCGCACCAAACTTAGCCATAACAGGCTGGCTTTGCATCGCCAGCACCAGTCCTATAATAAAGCCGGTTACGCTGACAATTGGCAGCGTCTTTACTCCAAGCTCGTCCATGTGCTTTTTTACTTCACTAAATTCGTATGGAGGAAGGAAAACATTTTTAAAAAATTCCAGCGAAAACATAGTTAACCCTGTAACCATACTGAAAAATTCAGTGAATCGTTTTCCAACAATCGAAATATTTTTCCGGGCGGCGGTTTGTGTTTCCAAACGAGTTCTTATATAAAATTTATTAATAATCCGGTTCAGTTCGTATATAAACCGGACGCAGACTTTCAATCAGCTTTAACGTATAGTAATTACTGTTTATTACGGACGAAAATAATAAAAATTAGTTCGCAATAAAAATTATGAGAAGATACGGTTTATTATAGTTTACACTTTATTCATCAT
>JBJKRP010000022.1:0-8390 GCA_046704565.1 Ignavibacteriaceae bacterium
GCGATAATCTCAATAAAGTATTCTAACTGGAATTTTGCCTTCCTAAATATTATCATTACCGTTACATTTACATTCGCAGTTCTCTATTCCTTAATGATTTTGTTTGGTGTGTTAACAAAAAGCTCGACTTTGGGAATGATGGTTACATACTTTGTCTTTATTATTTTGAGCCCAATTCTTTTTGCCGCTAAAGATAAGTTCTACAATTTCATCGCCAGCAGCCTGGTTAAGACCTTAGTCGATATATTTTACTACATAGTTCCAAAGACCTCCGAACTTTTAGGCAGTGTTACAAATAATCTTATAAGCGGAAACAGCATTGAAAATTATCAACCTATACTGACTTCGTTTGGATTCCTTATTTTAACTATGGGAATATCTATCTCAATTTTTAGAAAGAAGGATTTTTAAAACTTAAATAATAAATTAGATTCCGAAAAAGCTTTATTTGGCTGACAGACCGGATAGCTGAAATTCATTTAATCTTAGACCTTTTTTAATCTAAATTGTACCGGTCGAATCAGATTTAGTTTAAGACAGCTTTAGGAATTACTTTCTCTTTCTTTTTTAAGTTAATATGTAGAAGGGTCTTAATGGCATAATATTTGGCATAAGACGGCGATATGAAAACAAATAATAGGATTTAACGATATGCAACAGGAGAACTTAAGATTAGAGGACCTGCTTGGGAAAACGAAGACCGATGTTGAAGAGAACGGAGACATAAACAGCGTTGCTATAATAGGGGCTGGAGTAATGGGACAGGGAATTGCACACACTATAGCCGCCGCGGGTCTCGAAGTAATGATTATTGAAAGGGACCTCGACCATCTTGAAAAGGCAAAGCACGATTTAACAGAATCAATTGACAGAGAAATAAAACGATGGGCAATTACTCGCTCTGAGAAGAAATCCATATTAAGCAGGATAGCCTGGGAAGTTTCGCTTGATAAAGTTAGCGAATTCGATTTAATTATTGAAGCTGTTGACGAAGACTTTAACTTAAAGCAATTAATATTTTCAGACCTTGACGAGCGTGCAAAGAAGGAAACAATATTTGCCTCGAATACATCTACTCTAAGCTTAACAAAGCTTGCGGAAACTACGAAGAGACCGGACAAGATTATAGGAATGCATTTCCTCTTCCCTGTTCCCAAAATCCCACTGGTAGAATTGATCAAATGCCTGCACACTTCAAACGAGACAGTAAACTCGGTAAAAGCATTTGCTGCAAAGATTGGAAAGACGCCGGTTGAAGTTTATGAATACCCGGGATTTGTAACAACTCGTGCAATAGTTCCACTCCTCAACGAAGCCATGTATATACTTCTTGAAGGAGTTGCCGTTGCGAAGGATATTGATACAGCCATGAAGCTCGGCTACAACTTTCAGTACGGACCGCTCGAGATGGCAGACATGATGGGGCTTGATGAAGTGCTGGCATGGATGGAAACCCTGTGGAAAACTCTCGGCGAGCCGAGATACAGAGCATGCCCGATACTTAGAAAGCTTGTACGCGAAAGAAAGCTCGGTAAAAAGACGGGCGAAGGTTTCTATAAATACGATGAAAACGGACAGATAATTTAATAAGGATGAAATGAAGATTTTAGTTTTAAATAGCGGAAGCTCGTCAATCAAATACCAGTTTATTGATACCGAATCCGGCACGGCACTGGCAAAAGGAGTTGTTGAACGGATCGGGATGAGCAGCGCAGTACTCTCACATACCCGTTATGACGGGGACGGAATAAAAATAGCCGGTGAAATTTTAGATCACCAAATTGCAATCGAGTATGTTCTTGGAGTTATGCTTAGCAAGAACCACGGAGTAATAGATGACAAAAGCGATATTGAAGCCGTCGGGCACCGTGTTGTACACGGCGGAGAAACTTTTACGGATTCCGTTTTAATTACGGATGAGGTTATTAAAGTTCTTCAGGATAATATTGAGCTTGCCCCGCTGCATAACCCGCCGAACATAAAAGGCATACAGGCAGTAAAAAGAATACTGCCGAACACGCCGCAAGTAGCCGTATTCGATACAGCCTTCCATACAAAGATGCCGGCAAAAGCCTTTCTTTACGGCATACCATACGAGTTGTATAAAAAATATAAAATCCGCAGGTACGGCTTCCACGGTACATCGCATTCTTACGTTGCCAACAAAGCAGCCGAAAAGGTCGGAAAGAAACTGGAGGATATAAATATAATTACGGCACATCTGGGCAACGGCTGCAGTATGTCTGCAATTAAGAACGGCGTTTCGGTTGATACAACAATGGGTTTTACTCCATTAGAAGGCTTGCTTATGGGAACCAGGAGCGGCGATCTTGATCCTTCGCTTATTCTTTATATTATGGGCAAAGAAGGTCTCTCGCTTAATGAAGCCGGAACTTTACTGAACAAGCACAGCGGCTTAATAGGGATAAGCGGTGAGAGCAGCGATATGCGCGAGATACAGAATGCAGTTAAGGAAGGCAACAAGCGCGCAAAATATGCATTCGATATTTTCTGCTACAGGATTAAAAAGTATGTAGGTGCCTATGCCGCGGCAATGGGTGGTCTCGATGCGCTCGTATTTACCGGCGGTATCGGAGAAAATTCCGCCGAGGTAAGAGCAGACGTCTGCAGCGGTCTCAACTTTCTCGGTATCGAGTTAGATGAAAAAAAGAACCAGGACAAAAAGGAGATAATCTCGAAGGACGGCTCAAAAGTACCTGTCCTCCGCATACCCACAAATGAAGAACTTGTTATTGCGATGGATACAAACAGGATTGTTGAAGAGATAAATGTAAAGACGGAATAGTAATTTTCTGTCGGATCTATTTTTCTTATCCCCAGTAAAAGATTACAGTTCTGCGTTTTTTTATATTAAAGAAATGGGGAAATCCAAACAGATAATAAATTGCCGGGAAAATTATATTTAATAAGCGCGCGGATAAAACGCACTTAGTTAATATTTTTAGAGGCATAACCCGTTCCGTTAAAAAAAACGATTGACATTTTTTCTTATTTTTCTTACTCTTAACAGCACCTATTCTGATTTTTTTGTAAAGAAGGATTATGGAGTTAGGAATAAAAGGAAAAGTTGCATTAGTTACGGCTTCAAGTAAAGGAATCGGCAGGGCTGTTGCGGAAATGCTTGCGGAAGAAGGCTGCAGTATAGCCATCTGCTCAAGAAACAAGGAAGAGCTTATTTCCACTGCAGGCGAAATTAAAAAGAAGTTTTTTATTGAGCCCCTGTGGTGTGTCTGCAACCTGAATGAGCTGAAGGATATTGAGACTACGGTCGAATCGGTTGAAAAACAACTGGGGAATATCGATATACTTGTTAACAACTGCGGAGGACCGGAACCCGGCAGCTTCCATGAGCTTAGCGATAAGAGCTGGCAGACAGCCTTTGAACAGGTACTCTTAAGCGCCGTCAGGTTCTGCAATCTCGTAGTCCCAAACATGATCTTAAAAGAGTGGGGCAGGATAATAAATATAACTTCGGTGGCGGTAAAGCAGCCGATGAATAATTTAATGCTGTCCAATTCATTAAGAAACGGCTTAATAGGCTTTGCAAAGTCTTTAAGCAATGAAGTTGCAAAATACAATATTACCGTCAACAACGTGGCGCCCGGCTATACGCTTACCAGCCGTATCTATGATCTCGCGGTTAACAGGGCGAAGCAGGCAAATAAATCCCACGAGGAAATCCTGGTAGAAATTGCAAAGGAAATACCTATGAACCGTCTTGCGAGTCCGGATGAAATTGCATCGACAACGGTCTTTTTGGCATCCAGGCATGCAAGCTACATTACGGGAAATACAATACAGGTTGACGGCGGTTTGATAAAAGGAATTTATTAACTAACTTGTTTCCTCACAATAGAGGACTGAAATATGATTAAGCAAATCAGAATCCTTGTTTCTCCAGACAAAGTTGATGACCCTGAAGAGCTTCAGCTTTTAGCTGCAAGAATTCTAAAGCGTCAGCTTGATGAAGTAAATGCTGTCATCGTTAAAAAGAAGTCTGTAGATGCGCGCGGTGAGCCCGTGTTTCATCTTATTTGTGACGTGTATGTGAATGATTATCCGCGCGGTGAAGAGCAGCAGGTTGTTTACAACCATGTAAAGGGAGATAAAAAGGTAATAATTATCGGCTCTGGACCTGGAGGATTATTTGCAGCATTAAGATTAATCGAGCTTGGCATAAAACCCGTAATACTCGAGCGTGGAAAGGATGTTCAAACCAGGAGGAAAGATCTAAAACTTATCCAGAAGTATGATGAAATTAATCCCGACTCCAACTATTGCTTCGGCGAAGGCGGCGCCGGAACTTACAGCGACGGCAAGCTTTATTCACGGTCGGTTAAACGCGGCAACATTCCTAAGATATTAAAAATATTTGCAGACCACGGCGCCAGCCGCGACATACTCGTCGAGACACACCCGCATATCGGCTCAAACAAACTGCCCGAGGTTATTAAAGCTATGCGCAGGACTATACTAAACTGCGGCGGCGAAATTCATTTTGAATCGAGAGTATCCGACTTTATATTAAAGAACGGAAAGATGATCGGCGCAATTACAAACGATAAGCAGGAGTTTATGGGCGATGCCGTTATACTCGCAACAGGGCACTCCGCGCGGGATATATTCTATACGCTTCATAAAGTAGGAATAAAGCTTGAGCAAAAACCGTTCGCCATGGGGGTAAGGATTGAGCACCCGCAGCAAATGATAAATGAAATTCAATATCATACAAAAGAAAAAAGCGACAAGCTCCCCACTGCCAGCTACAGCGTCTCTTACAACTTTGAAGATAAGGCAGTGTATTCATTCTGCATGTGTCCCGGCGGAATAATTATCCCTGCAGCCTCGGCTCCCGGAGAGATTGTAGTAAACGGAATGTCCATGGCAAAAAGGGATTCGAAGTTTGCAAATTCCGGTCTTGTTGTAAGCGTAAGCGAGAAGGATTGGGAAAAATACGAATCGGCATATCCATTCGGCGCGTTAATGCTCCAGCAGGAGCTTGAAAGGAAAGCCTTCGAGTATGCCAACCACACCCAAAAGGCGCCTGCACAGCGCGCCTCGGATTTTATTAACAAGAAGATATCCGCTTCGCTCCCAGAATCTTCTTACATACCGGGACTTACCTCAGCACCTCTTCATGAGCTACTTCCTGATTTTATCGCCAACAACCTTTCGAATGCGCTTAAGTATTTTGATAAGCGTATGAAAGGATATGGCTCGGATGAAGCGCTGCTTGTCGGTGTTGAGACAAGAACCAGCTCTCCTGTAAGAGTGACAAGAATGAAAGAAAGCTTTATGAGTCCTGATGCTGAGGGCTTATTCCCGTGTGGTGAAGGTGCCGGCTATGCAGGCGGCATTATGTCTGCCGCAATGGACGGAGAGAATTGCGCTAACGCTGCCGCTAAGTACATTTCTGCATATTGATATTCTTACCTGTTCTGTGAGAAGAATCATTATGAATGAGAATATTAATTTTAATTTTTGTAATAAGAAATTTGAATTTTTTAATCCCGATATTTGAAATGATTGGAGTAAAGATTGGCTAAGAATAATACCGAAAAGCACAACCCGCCCTTATGGCTTATTATTGTGGGCGCTATAATTGTTTCTGTTGCAGCATTTTTTGTAATGCTTGGACCCACAAAGCCGTATACCCAGCAAAATCAATATTATCTTCACGATGCACAAAGCTGAGAAATTTTTCTTTGCCGTGAAATAGTTTTTAACTCATAAGCTGAATGTTTCAGTTCATATAAGCTTTTATCCGGCTAAAGTCTTTTTCTTCTCGCTTCCTAAGTAGTTAGTTACCCTTCGTCTTATTGGCAAGCAAATAATCCTGAACAAAGCCTGCAACAATTTCCTTAGTAAATTTTCTTACACCGGAAATTTTATCCTTTGTAAAGATTCCTATGCTGGAACGCGACCATGTTGCCGCTCCGAAATATTTTTCATTAGTATTTCTTGTCAGCAGTACATCCTGCCGGAACTCGACATTGATGCTTACGGCATACATATCCTCATTCTTTGCCTTTACAGCGCCTATATTGATGTAAAGATAAGGCGAGCCGGATACATCGTGAGATGCCCTTTGGTTGAGTATATCTATCCCGGCAGATTGGAGTTCAAACCAAGCGTCACTTCTAATATCATCTTCCTTCAAGCCGGTGTCATGAAGTGCGTTGTTAAAGCTTTCCACAACAATCGCTGCTTTGTTTATGCCCCGCAGGGATTGCAGCGATTGATCCTGCCCGTTCACATTAATGTTGTATAAAAATAAAATTATAAAGACGAAAAATAACGGATTCTTTATTTTATGATACATAGCTTTCCAAAAACTTAATAAATTAGCTCTCTAATTTAACTTTAGACCGGACGAGTTCAAAAAAAAGGCTTGCGGTAATGCGCAAGCCTTCGATTTTCATCCGTAATTATAAGGCGGGTTTACATCCCGCTTTTGTTTGTCTTCATCTGCTTCTTTTTATTCTTGCTCATCATGCTGGACTTCTTCGACATCTTCTTTCCCTTCTTCCATGTCGTGTGCTTTTTCATCGCTGTCTTTGACATCTTCGTTCCCTTTTTAGTCCACTTCTTATGCGAGGTCTTTGAAGACATCATTTTTGTATGTTTAGCGCCAGACATTTTACTGTCCTTTTTATGCATCATATGTTCTTTCTTCGTAACCTTCTTCTGCTGGGGGTTACTCTGCGCAAAAGAAGCGGTAACAGCCAGACCGGTAAACGCGAAAGTAAATACGAATACCAGCAAAAAACGACGTATGTTCATTTTAGTACTCCTAAATAAATTAGACGTTAGTTCTACCTTAGAACAAGTGGGTGCAAAATTGCTTAAAGGTTTAATAATTTTTTATGTACTCTGTCACAGTCAAAATTTTGACTTGAAGTTGGGAATTCTTTTTAATTTGTCATAAACGGTTACAGTTATTTTAATTATCTTTATGAAGAAAATTCAAGAATATTAAGATGAAAGACGATATTCAATACGACAAGCTTTTGAAACTGATAATAATACTTAGTTTTATTACAATAGGTTACAACCTGGCAGAAGGAATCGTTTCCGTTATTTTCGGGTTAGCTGATAATACTCTTGCCCTGTTAGGATTCGGGCTGGACAGCTTTGCCGAAGTGGTTTCCGGGATTGGTATTGCTCACATGATTTTTAGGATGAAGTATTCTAACGCTGATTCAGCGGACGACTTTGAAAAGCTTGCATTAAAAATTACCGGCGTCTGCTTTTACGTACTTACGGCAGGACTTGTACTTGGAGCGGCTGCAAAGCTTTTACAGAACTCTAAGCCGGATACAACCGTTCCCGGACTGATAATTTCAGTTGTATCAATTTTCTCCATGTACTTCCTGATGAAATATAAATTAAAAGCCGGCAGGGCGCTTCAATCAGATGCTGTTATTGCCGATGCGAACTGTACTAAGACCTGCCTAAACCTTTCGGTTATACTTCTCATATCAAGCCTTATTTATATTTTTGTAAGAATCGGCTATATTGATTTGATCGGCTCTCTCGGCATTGCTTACTATTCTTTTAAAGAAGGGAAAGAGTCATTTGAAAAGGCAAAAAGTGAAAATCTCGCCTGTAGTTGCGGGCACGAGTAATGCAATTATTGTATTGACATTGGTCAATAAGCGTGATAGCTTTTGGATGAATGAATTTAACATTTGGGAAAAAAATTATGAATAGCAGGACCCGGTTACTTACATTAGTTTTGTTTATATCGCTTTCTATCTTAAACTTTCCTATGAATGATTCTACTTCGGCGTCAGTTAACAACAAGCTGGCAGAAGTCTCCGCCGGAAAGCTTCAGCAAAAGATTTTACTTAATGACGCACAGACAGCTAAAATTGCATCCATATTAAATACATTTATCAACGCGAACAACTTCTCAGAGGCAAATTCCAAAAGTTCCTTAGATAAGGTAGAAGCAGTCTTAGATCAAAGAGAGAAAGCAAAGTTTGACATAATTAAGTCTGAATGGTGGGACAATTTTATGAAAGGACTAAATAAGCCAAAAGTAAAATGACCGGCAAAATCCTGGACTGAAAAATTTAGTCTCTTACCTTCCATTTTTATAATCATACCTAAAAGCCTTCGATTGATGAAGGCTTTTTCTTTTGCACTTGCAAAAACGAACGGACAAACCGTTGGTTTCAGCCGCTTTTATCTGCAAGATGTTCTTCAAGAATCTCCTTTATCTTCTTCCGACCTACGGGAGTTTTATACCATTTCTCTCTTTGCATTGCCTCCGATCTTGATGCAAAAGTTTCAGAATGTATCATTGCCCATGGAATATATGCTTTAGTAGAACGGACTTTTCCTCCATTATGTCTTTGCAGCCT
>JBJKRP010000023.1:0-3934 GCA_046704565.1 Ignavibacteriaceae bacterium
ATGGATCAAGTTCGCCGGTAATTTTATTACTTACTCTTATTTTTCATTTTACTTTTTGAATCCAGAAGCTTGCTGGCCAGCGGTCGTCGATTTCGTATCTGCCGAATGCATCTTTTAATTTATCGTGATGCTTCACTCGCATATAGTGCCCTGCCCAAACAACTTCGAAATGATCATTGTATGTTAAGAATGCCTGTAAAAGATATTGTTCGTTGACGAAAACGTGGTCTCTCTTTATCCAGCCTTTGGGATATTCGTAAGGAAGAAATATGTCATGAATGTGGATGAGCACGCCTTTCTTTAAGCGAGGCAAAATTTCGAAAAATTCATATTGCACGTCGCTGCCTATTTTAAGTACATGACTGGAATCGATAAAGAGTATATCGTTCTCACCGAGCTTTTCGAATTCTGAGATAGGGATATTTTGAACGGGTTCTTGAAACAGTTTTGTTAAACCGGGAAAGCCGGCTTTTAAAGTTTCATTTGGGTAAGGTTCAACAGCAAATAATTTACAATTGTTTATGGCTCCTTCATTTCTATTCTTTAATATTGCCTGTGCAGATAAGCAGGTGGAATTGCCGGAGCCGATTTCAATTATCAGCTTCGGTTTAAAGTAACGAATCATGCAGTATAAAATTCCGCCGTCAACCAATTCGAAAAGACCGTTGTTAACATAATATTGATAAGGGATAGGAGTCTTATTTGCAGGGAACAGCTCATATTCAACTCTAAACTTTGTACAAAAAGCGGAGAGAAGCTGTAATTGCTGCTCTTCATTCATTTCGATTCCCGCAAGACGCGATTCTTTAGCCCATATATTATCCGGCAGACTCCTGGTGTCAGGGATAGGCTGATAGAAATGGTTTGGTGTTACGTGAAGCCCGATTCTTTGCCAAACAGGAAATGATTTGTTGACGAAACGGTAAAGAACTGCATTATAGAGGTTGTTAACTTTCATTATTAAAAGACCTTTCTATAATTAGGTTTTAAACCTAACTCAAAAGTTAAATGTAAAACGTCATAACCGTCAATTCAGAGTGTGTAGTAATGGGGAAGGGTGATATGGGTTTTTGTCTGTAGTTTGTTGTCTGTAGTTTGTGGTTTGTAGTTTGTGGTTTGTGGTTTGTTGTTTGTAATCTTGTAGATTATAAGGAATGCAGCAGTTCAGTAAACCAATAGTTTGCTCTTTTCTTTGCCAAAGGGAATGGAGCAACGATGGAAGATCTAATCATAACTGTAAAAGGCTTCTGGAATCAATTAGGGATTGTAAAACCGGCTTTCGAGTTGAGGCAATTCTTATTTATATTTGGGCACTTAAAAAATCATTTACCTGAGAGATGAACGATAAATACGAAGCAGTTATTGGATTAGAAGTACATGCGCAGTTGCTTACGGAATCAAAGGCATTTTGCGGATGTTCAACAAGGTTTGGAAGCCTGCCGAACAGTAATGTCTGTCCGGTTTGTCTCGGTCATCCCGGTGTACTGCCGGTACTAAATAAAAAAGTTGTAGAGTTCACGGTATTAATGGGACTTGCAACAAACTGCACGATAAACGAGAAATCGATTTTTGCAAGAAAGAATTATTTTTATCCCGATCTGCCCAAAGGTTATCAAATCTCGCAGTATGAAGAGCCTATCTGCGAGCACGGATTTGTAAACATTGTTTTCAAAGATGAATCTGCTAAAAAGATAGGCATTACAAGAATACACATGGAAGAGGATGCCGGAAAGTCGATCCATGATCAATCATACGATACGCTGGTAGATGTAAACCGTTGCGGAGTTCCGCTTATGGAGATAGTAAGCGAGCCTGATAAGCGGACCGGCGAAGAGGCTGTTTTATATCTTACAAAAATAAAGCAGCTTGTTCAATACCTCGGGATATGCGACGGCAACATGGAAGAAGGCTCGCTTCGCTGCGACGCAAACGTCTCGGTAAGATTGAAAGGCGAGAAAAAGTTCGGAACCAAAACTGAAATTAAGAACATGAATTCATTCAGGAATGTTGAGCGCGCAATCAATTTTGAAATAGAAAGACAGATAGAGATTAAAGAGGACGGCGGCGATGTAATACAGGAAACTCTTCTCTGGGATGCCGACTTAAACGAAGCTTCGTCGATGCGCAGTAAGGAAGAGGCTCATGATTACCGTTACTTTCCCGATCCGGATTTGATGCCGGTTGTCGTAAGCAGGGAATGGAAGGAGGATATTGCCAAAGCAATGCCCGAGCTTCCCGAAGTTAGAAAAGAAAGACTGGTTGCAAAGTATAATCTTCCTAAATATGACGCTGAGATATTAACACAAGCTAAATCGATTGCCGATTATTATGAAAAGGTAATTACGGTAACGGATGATTTTAAATCCGCAAGCAACTGGATAATGACGGACGTTCTTAAAGTGATTAACGAAGAGAAGATAGACATAAAGGATTTTGCGGTATCGCCGGAGAATCTTGGAGAGCTTATCAATCTTATAAAATCGGGAACGATCAGCGGAAAGATTGCCAAGGAAATATTTCCCGAAATGCTGAAGGAGAACAAAAAGCCCGCCCAGATCGTCAAAGAGAAAAATCTCGTTCAGATCACAGATACATCGGAGATTGAGAAGATAGTTGAAAAGATACTTAGTAATAATCAAGGTCAGGTTAAGCAGTTTCAGAGCGGAGAGGAAAAGGTTTTCGGATTTTTCGTGGGGCAGGTAATGAAGGAAACAAAGGGCAAGGCAAACCCGAAAGCAGTAAACGAGATCTTAAGAGAAAAATTAAAACAATAAATACCGGAGACAACATTGTCATTTAAAAGCGGCGTTAAAAAATTTCTCGGAATAAAAACCGAGGAAGAATTAAAAAAGGAAAAAGAAAAGACACAGAAAGAAAAGGCTAAAGAATTTATTCAGTCATTATTATTCGCAGCCATCGCTGCATTCTTTATTATAACTTTCATCATACAGAATACCAGGATACCTACCGGCTCAATGGAAGACACCATTTTGGTAGGCGACTTTGTCTTAGTGAACAAATTTATTTACGGCTCGGAATCGCCGAAGTATATTCCGTTCACCCAGGTTGAAATTCCTCATTTCAGGTTTCCCGCGCTGAAAGATCCGCATAGAAAAGACATAGTAGTTTTCGAGTACCCCGGCAGCAGGGATAGAGTCTTTGCGAGAGAACGCGGTGTTAATTATGTAAAGAGGTGTATCGGGCTTCCCGGAGATACTATTCAGGTAATAAATAAAGTTGTTTACGTAAACCATAAACAATTCTGGATACCAACTTTCATAAATTATATGGAGCCGTTTACCGAGCCGCGCGGCGAGGCTGACCCGAGAATTTTTCCTAAGGGAATGCCGTGGAATGCCGACAACTACGGACCGTTGATAATTCCAAAGAAAGGCTACACTATAAAACTGGATACAAGCAATGTAGAGCAGTGGGCTATTACAATCGACCGCGAGTTCGGAAAAAGAGTTGTGGGGGTTTCAAACGGAGTTGTTACAATCGAAGGCAAACCAGTTACTTCCTACACATTCAAACAGAATTATTATTTTATGATGGGCGATAACCGCGACGACAGCCTGGACAGCCGCTACTGGGGTTTTGTACCGAGGAACATGGTTGAAGGCGAAGCATTTATTACTTTGTTCTCATGGAACCGCGATATCCCTTTTACCGATTTGTTTAAACTGATCGGTTCAATAAGACCTGATAGAATTCTTTTGCTTCTGCATTGAAATTTTAATCTTATTATCTTAAAATTGCTTTTGAAGGGCGGGACAGGTTCCTGCCCTTTAAATTTTTCATGAACTAAGTCAAAATCAGTTCCAGGTCATTTTTAATGTAACGGAAAGAAATTTTAAGGCAAAGAGCAAAGTGTTGCCGTCGCTTTGCTGGATGCGCTATGCTTCATCGTTATCCCTTTAGCTCCGGCTTGCCT
>JBJKRP010000024.1:0-7910 GCA_046704565.1 Ignavibacteriaceae bacterium
ATGATTCGAGCTCTTTAACACGAAAGGTACTCGCTTCATATTCTCTTGAATTTACAAACCAGATGGCAACAGTGGCTTCGTCGGCGGTAATTATTTGTTATGCTCTTTATACGGTATCTTCAAGAACGGTTTCCGTATTCGGGAGCGAGAATTTGATTTACACTACTCCGTTTGTAGTATTTGGAATTTTCAGATACATGTTCCTCGTTCACATAAATAATAGAGGCGAGAACACTACTGAGATTATGCTTACGGATATCCCGATGATTTTAAACATTTTATTGTATATTGCGGCAACTACGTTGATTATTTACTAGAAGTTTCCGGACCTATAGAAAATTCATCTAAAAAGTTATAGAGATGAAAAGCCGAATTATCAAATATTGTTCTCCTCCTTTCCTCGCTATTATTTTTGCATTCACAAACGGAGGCTGCAGCGGAAACGTTGCCCGGAATTCAAATTTGAATTTGAAAATAAAACTGCAAAATGAAAATGCATGGCTAAACTTAATGCCGGGTGATAATTCAACTTTTCATTTTACCGGCAAATTGAGTATTATAAACACAGGCACGGACTCTATTAAAAAAATACAGCTCACCGAACTGGATATATACAGCGGCAGCACGCTTGTCTACAAGTTGACGCCGGTTTTTATTAACCCGGACTCTGCGGGCGATTTTACTCTGCCGCCGCTGATTGAGAAGCAATTTTCATTCGGTCTGCCGCTCGGTATTAAAATAAAAAAAGAAATCAGCAGCGGCTTAAACGTAAATGCAAGATTTGTTTTCGATTCGGGCGGAGTGAAGTATATATTTGAAGCTAAGAACCTAAAAATAGAAAAACTTTATTAACAATGATAAACGACTTGATATTCCTTTTAATACAATTATTGATTAGCGCATTCTTTGCAGGAACCGAGATTGCGTTCATTACGTCCAACAAGCTTAAGATTGAAGTGAAAGCGAGGAAGAAAAATTTCGCCGCTAAAAGCGCGCTCTACTTCAGCAGAAATACGAATAAATTCTTTTCAACAATATTAATCGGGAACAATGCTGTTAACATTGCCTTTGCATCCATAAGTGCGGTGCTTCTTTTTAAGCTGTTCAGGTTAAGCGATGCAGAGATACTTTTGATTTCTACATTTCTCATTTTAATTTTTGGGGAGCTGCTGCCGAAATATCTTTCAAGGGAACTGGCGGACAGAGTAGTATTAATTACGGCTTTGCCGCTGCGTGCCGTATCAATCGCATTATATCCTTTTACAAAAATAGTCTCGACAATTTCATCTTTTTTTACGCAGCTATCCGATGTTAAAGAGGAAAAAATTAATTACCTTTTCAGCAAGGAGGATATAGAGCTCCTGGTTGAAGAGAGCTCGGAAGCAGGAGTGGTAAAGAAATCGGAAAGCGATGTAATAGCCAAAGTGCTTGACCTCGGCGACCAGAGAGTAAATGAGGCGATGAGACCGCGGACTGAGATTATCGGCGTGGAAATATCGCAGAGCATAGATGAGGTAATTTCCGTATTTATCGATTCCGGGTATTCTAAGCTGCCGGTTTACGAGGATAACCTCGATAATATTAAAGGTGTGGTTTTTGCCTATGACATTTTTAAATTTCCTCAGGATTTAAAAAGCATAATGCGCGAGATTATTTTTGTCCCGGAAGCAAAAAAGACTTTTGATATGATGAATGAATTCCTGCGCCGCCGCGTATCGATTGCTATTGTAATAGATGAATTCGGCGGGACTGCCGGAATTATCACTATGGAAGATATAATGGAAGAGCTATTCGGGGAGATAAGAGACGAGTATGATGTTGAAGAAAATATCTGCCGGAAGATCGGTGAGAATTCTTTTCTTATCAGCGGCAAGGTTGAAATAGATTTTATCAATGAAAAATATTTATTGAGTATTCCGACAGGCGACTATGAAACTATCGCCGGCTTCATCTCCAGCCGCATTGGCAGGATACCGGCTGAAGGAGAGAACCTGACGGTAGATAATTTTAATATCGTAATTGCGCGTGCTTCCAATATCAAAATCGAATTGGTCAAATTAACCATACCCGGTTTAATTTTATCGAATTGAAGGCTTAAGACTACTGCATTAAGGATATAAATTTAAAACTAAGAGGAAACCAAATAAATATTAGTAGACTTAAACTATAAAGACTTCAGGTGACTGAGTTTGTCTGGTAGTCTGATGAACAGCAATTCAAATCTGCATAGTTAATGATAGAGTTTATTTTATTATACAATTTAAAATGGGTTGAAAAGCTAATCCGGTAATTTATTATATAACCCCTATTTCTAAACATATCAACCGCTTACTTCTTTCCTTCTTGAAAAATTATTATAATGCAAACAAGATTTATATAAATAATTATTGTAAATGGTAAGATGAAAGTATTTTTTAACGGACAATACCTTGAGCTTGAACAGGTTAGAATCTCTCCGTTCGACCGGGGTTTCCAGTATGCGGACGGCGTTTACGAAGTAATGCGGACGTACTTTGGCAAACTGTTCCGGGCTTCGGATCATTTTGAAAGATTGAAGGAAAGTCTTAAGCAAATCAGAATTAAATATAGTGAAGTTGATCAGCTTGAAAATGTAATTTACAGGTTGATTGAATTAAATCAATTCTCCGGGAAAGACGTTTCAGCGTATATTCAAATTACACGAGGGGAATTTTTTCCGCGCAGACATTCATTCCCGCCGGAAAATGTTAAGCCGACGGTTTTTGTTTCGGTTTCTGTAATACATGAAGAGAGCCGTTCCTTACCCGAAGGAATAAAATTAATTATAGTCAAAGATATTCGCTGGTCGAGATGCGATATTAAGTCCATCTCGCTTCTGCCGGGTGTGCTGGCAAATCAGCATGCAGTTGATGAAGGCGCGGAAGAAGCAATCTGGGAAAGAGACGGCATTTTGTACGAAGGCTCTCATACAAACTTTTGGGCAGTAAAGGACGGCATTGTTTATACGGCTCCTCTCTCGAATTATATTCTTCCGGGTATTTCAAGGAAGGTAGTTATTGAAGTTTGCCGGGAAAACAGTATAAGAGTTACTGAAGAAGCCGTAAGAAAAGATGAATTGAAGTCGTTCGATGAATTTTTTATTACGGGAACAACAACCGAAGTAAAACCGGTAATCCGGATTGAAAACTGGAAAATTGGAGGCGGAAAGCCCGGAAAGATTACCGAAAGGATTTATTCTCTTCTTATTAATTATATTGAGAAGAAAGAATGGATCAAAAGTAAATAGTGAAAACTGGGCATTAAATTGGTTTCGACTGATGTTTTTATATTGACCGGAGAATGGCATGACGTTCGCGGAAGGAATGTTTTGCGTCTGATTGGAGTCTCCGATGAACTTGGTCCAGTGGAGATTATAATCAGCCAGGTGAAGCCGGTTTTCTTTGTTGATCATGACTCAAACCCCGGAGAATTTAACATAAAGTTTTTGCGCAAGAAATCTGTGATGAGAACTTTTGCCGGCGATGGAGTAGACGTTCTCTATTTTAACACTCAAAAGGACTTGAGAGATGCTTCCGATTTCCTGGATTCTAAAGGAGTAACGACTTATGAATCGGATGTTGATCCGGTAAGAAGATATTTGATGGAAAGGTTTATCAACTCACAGATAAACGTTACGGGAGAGTTCACTCAAAAAGAAAAATTGGCGAGCTTCGTAAATCCTAAAGTAAAGCCTTGCGAAGTTAGTCCGCGCTTTATTATTGCTTCCCTGGATATTGAAACAGGGTTTAAGAACAGTGTGCTTCACTCGATTGCAGTGCACGTTACCGGTAAAAAAGGTGAGATGAACAAGGTCTTTATGATTGGCGAGAAGGTCAAAAGGGCACCGGAACATATTTCTTTTTTCACTTCCGAAAGAGACCTGCTGACTGATTTTATCCTGTGGTTTAAGGAGATTGACCCGGACATAATAATAGGCTGGCATGTTATAGGGTTTGATCTGATGTTTCTTGAAAGAAAGTGCAGTGAGTTAAATATGCAGTTCGAGATCTGCCGCGGTGAAGGCAGGACTTCCTTAAAAGCAAGAAAGAACGGCGGATACTTTGCATTTGTACCCGGCAGAATTGTAATCGATGGTCCTCCGGCATTGCGCTCTTCCTTTTTTTCTTTTGAAGATTATAAGCTCGAAACAGTTGCACAGGAGCTTTTAAAAACCGGTAAGACTATTACACCCGACAAAAACAAAGTTAAAGAAATAGAAAGATTATTTAAGGAAGATAAAGTAAAGCTGGCAGAATATAACTTGCAGGATGCAGTATTGGTAAGCGACATTTTTAAGAAGTCGGCGTTGATTGAATTATCGGTAAGACGTGCCCAGCTTTCGGGGCTGCTGATGGATCAGCTTGGAATGATGACGGCGGCATTCGATCATTTTTATTTGCCTATGCTTCACCGCGCAGGTTATGTGGCGCCGAATGTAAAAGATATAACGGGGCTTGACCATGCTGCCGGCGGATACGTGCTTGATCCGAAACCGGGATTATACAATGATGTGATCGTTCTTGACTTTAAAAGTCTATACCCGTCAATTATCAGGACATTTAAGATTGATCCGATTTCAAGATTATTAGCTGATGAGGATACGATTAAAACTCCCGGCGGATATAAATTTTCTTCAAGTAAAAATTTTCTGCCGGATTTCATATCAAGGCTGATGGAGCAGCGCAGCCAGGCAAAAATAAAAGGCGACAAGCAGCTTTCGCAGGCTATCAAAATTCTGATGAACAGCTTTTACGGCGTAATGGGTTCATACGGCTGCAGGTTTTATCATCCCGATCTGCCTGCCGCAATAACAAGCACGGGGCATTTTCTTTTACTTGGAAGCAAGGATTACCTCCGGGATAAGAAATACCAGGTAGTTTACGGCGATACGGATTCGCTCTTTGTAAAGCTAAGGGAAGGAGAAGGCTTAGGTGAGGGCGGCGATATTAAAAAGGCAGCTTCCGTTGAAGGATTAGGCGAAGAAATTGCGAAGGAACTGAATGAATATTGGAGAGACAGGTTGGAAAAAGACTTTGGTGTAGAATCATTCTTAGAAATTGAGTATGAAAAGTATTACCGGAAGTTTATTATCACTCCCGCAAGAGGCAGCGAGATCGGCGCCAAAAAAAGATATGCAGGGCAGCTTGTAAAAGATGGCGAAGTGAAACCTGAGTTTGTAGGGATGGAATTTGTAAGATCCGATTGGACCAGACTTGCTAAGGAATTTCAGGTTGAGTTATATGAAAGAATTTTTAAGAACCTGGAAATTGATGACTGGATACGAAGAGTCGTTTCGGATGTTCAGAAGGGAGAGTATGATGATAAACTGATATACAGGAAAAGACTCCGTAAAAACATTGATGAATATACCAGGAATATCCCCCCGCAGGTACGCGCAGCGAAAATGATTGACAGCGGCAGAGGAACCATATATTATGTCATAACTAAACGCGGTCCTGTTCCAATAGAGCTTGACCATAGCGACATAGATTATCAGCATTATATAGATAAACAGCTTAAACCGGTAGCCGACTCTGTGCTTGTTCTTTTCGGAACCAACTTCGAGTCGATTATAAATTCTACTCAGCTAAGCTTTTTTGATTAAAATTTTACTTTGAACTTTTGGCGCTTATCATTATACTTGCCGGGTGAAGGATAAAGATTTTTGTCACGGTAACTTTTTGTCTAAGTGAACCGGGCGGGTAATGGAGTTGTTGAAATGAATAAAGATTTTTTTTTGAGAAGTATGAGATTGGAAATATAAAGAGGTAACAGGGAAAGGAATGGACGGCGAAACAAGAATTATTATCGTAGAAGATGAAAGTATAATAGCAATCGATATTTCGAGAACGCTTGAACACCTTGGATACAAAGTTCTGGGGACTGCAAGGACGGGCGTCGAAGCAATAAACCTTACCAGGAATTTTAAACCCGATCTTGTTTTAATGGACATTGTACTCGAAGAAAAGATGAGCGGTATTGAGGCTGCGCAGGTAATAATGCGGGAACTGAATATACCGGTAGTTTATTTAACTGCAATGGCAGACGACGAGACAATTCAGACCGCTAAAATAACCGAACCTTACGGATACATCATTAAGCCTTTCGATGAAAGGACACTGCATTCGACAATCGAGATGGCTCTCTACAAGTATAAAATAAACCAGCAGCTTAAAGAAAGAACCAGGGAGCTCGAAGAAGAGAAGTTAAGGGCAAACAAGCTGCTTCATAATATCTTTCCATCCGAAATAGTCAGGGAGCTTAAAGAAAAAGGCACGATAAGACCGAAAGAATTTTCGATGGTTACTCTTCTATTTACAGACTTTCAGGGATTTACTGAAATATCTTCCGGTATGCATCCACAGGAATTAGTAACCGAGCTTAATGATGTTTTTAAGAATTTCGATGCCATAATAGAAAAACACGATCTTGAGAAATTAAAAACGATGGGCGACTCGTATATGGTTGCCGGCGGACTTCCAAAAGAGACTAACGACCATGCTTTTAAAGTGGTTAATGCGGCAGTTGAAATGCAGGAATATTTACAGCGGCGGAATAGATCATCAAGACATAAATGGGAAATGAGAGCCGGAATTCACTCAGGTAATTTAGTTGCGGGCGCCGTAGGTAAAAACAAATATACCTATGACGTTTGGGGAAATACCGTAAATATTGCAAGCATAATGGAGAGAAATGGACTTCCCGGCAGGGTAAATATAACTTCTGCAACGTACGATTTAATAAAGGACTGCTTTGACTGCAGCTTTTATGGAAATGCTGATTTTAGCGGGAACGGCAAGATACAAATGTATTTGATTGAAAAAAGGAAGTTTCATCCAAGCAGCATTCCTGTAAAATGCGACTGACGTAAAATTATTTCAAAGCTCAAAAGCTTTTTATTGCTAAGCGCCTGGTAATAATTGCAATATATAATTCATCTCTAAGTCTATTATGTAACCCTTTGATGCGGATAATTTTTCCGTTCCAATAAATTATCTCAATACAGCAGCCTTAAAAGAATAAATAAGCGGTGGAGAAATATTTCCGGCAAATAAATCCTTAAGTGTTATTCTGTGACATATATTATGAGCTTGAAGAAAAAGTTTAGATAACTTATAAAACCATATGGATAATTTTAAGAGAAGAGAATAATATACCGTCCTTAGATCTCGGAAAAGAGATCCAACATATAATTTCAAAATTTAAAAGTTAACTAACGAAGAGGTATTAAATGGCAAATGAAATAAAAACTGAATTACCTGATATTGAAATTCCGACCAGCAAAACTCCAAGAATTTTACCTGGACAAAAAGCTTTAGTTACGGGAGCCAATTCGGGAATCGGGAAAGGCGTTGCACTTGAATTGGCAAAAGCAGGCGCAGATGTGGTGGTTAATTATGTAGTCAACCCGGAAACAGCGGAGGCGCTTGTTGAAGATATAAAGAAGGAAGGAGTAAATGCCTTTGCTTTTAAGGCTGACGTCAGCAGCGAAGTAGACGTTGTCGGGATGTTCGGCGAAATGCTTAAGAGATTCGGGACCATCGACATTCTGATTAATAATGCCGGGTTGCAGCGGGATTCTCCGATAGAAAATATGACGCTTGAACAATGGAACAAAGTAATCGGTGTAAATCTTACCGGGCAATTTCTTTGCGCACGGGAAGCGATAAAGGAATTTAAAAGAAGAGGAGTGAAGAAAGAAATATCTTGCGCTGCCGGAAAAGTAATTCATATCAGCTCTGTGCATGAAGTTATTCCGTGGGCTGGACATGCGAATTATGCTGCTTCCAAAGGAGGAATAATGATGCTGATGAAAACCAAAGACCAGGAAGTTGCACGGCATAGAATAAGGGTGACCAGCATTTGTCCCGGTGCAATAAGGCCTCCGATAT
>JBJKRP010000025.1:0-36820 GCA_046704565.1 Ignavibacteriaceae bacterium
GCGTTACGCTTACAAACTTTGCGCTTGATCATCCGTTCACCCTAGGCGGAGGACAAATCCTTAGTTTCAACTGGCAGTTTGGTGTAAGCAACATTTATAGAACTTTTTCTCTCGGCTTTACCGAGCCGTGGCTGTTTGACACCCCTACGCTTGTCGGCTTCGATTTGTTTGATACAAGGCAGCAATATTACTATGACATGAGCCAGCGAGGCGCCAGTGTAAGGGTAGGAAGAAGATTAAAATGGCCGGATGATTATTTCTACGTACAGGGTTTATTCCGTTACCAGTACAACAATATTTTGTACGGCGCCGGTGATTATGTCCAGGGCGTTACTCACCAGTACACACTTGGTGCAACTATTAGCAGGAAGGATATTGACAATCCGATCTTTCCGTCTACAGGTTCCAATGTTCAGCTCGATGCCGAACTATCGGGCGGTCCGTTTTTGCCGGGAGATTTAAACTATTATAAGATCGATTTTTCGAACGAATGGTATAATAGGCTTTTTAATAGCGACAGGGTTACTTTATATACGGATATTCACTACGGCTATATTCATGAGCTGGATCAGTTTTCTAAAGCTCATATAAATCCTTTTGAAAGATATTTCATGGGAGGCAACGGTTTGGTTATTGCTACGGAGCCTTTAAGAGGCTATGACGATAGATCTATAGGACCAACAATTGGCGGTAACGTTATCGGCGGCGACGTAATGATGCGATATACTGTTGAAATAAGAGTTGCAGTAACCATGGAGCCGATTCCGTTATATTTGCTTACCTTTGCCGAAGCCGGAAATGTTTGGCTGGACCTTCAGCATACAAACCCGTTTGATTTAAGGAGATCCGTTGGAGTCGGTGCCAGGATAATGATTAACCCGATAGGCTTGGTAGGCTTCGATCTCGGTTACGGCTTCGACAGGAAACTAGTAAATGGTAATGCACCGGCTTGGCTTTTCCATTTCCAATTTGGAAAAGGATTTTAGTATGACATTGCGAACCGGGTATCCTGTGGTATACTCATGAACCCGAAATTTATATATTTAAGATAAGTATCAAAATATAAAGGATAGAAGAGTGAAAAAAATACTTTTTTATGTTTTTGCAGTAATATTATTTGCTGCAGCCGCGAAGGCACAGACTCAAAAAATCGGTTACGTCGATTCTCAAGTTATCTTGAATCAGCTTCCGGCAGCCGTTAAAGCCCAAAGTGACATCGACGCATTTACGAATGAATGGTCGGCACATTTGGATTCAATGCGTACAAAATACCAAAATGATCTTGCAAGCTACCAGCAGCAGTCTACAACTATGACTGAAAGTGCTAAATTAGCTGAACAGAAAAAACTTGTCAATGAAGAGAATGAAATATTAAATTACAATAAAGAGAAATTTGCCCAGGGTACCGGCGAAATTTACAAGAAACAGGATGAGATATTTGGTCCGGTTAAGGCAAAAATTTATAAGGCAATTAATACCGTAGCTAAAAGGGAAGATATGAAGTTCGTTTTCGATAAAGCAGGCGACGTGGTCCTTCTTTACGCGGATCCTCAATACGACATTACTTATAAGGTACTTGACTTACTGAAGACCGGCGGCAAATAGCCTATAGCCCCGGCTGAGCCGGGTTAGTTAATGGTGATCTATATATATTTGAAACGGCAAATATTAATTTAATAAATCATGAGGGATAAAATTAAGATTGATACGATTTGAAAAATTTTTATCATCAAATCTACCATAGGAGCTAAGATGAAAAAGATAATTCTATCCTTCGCGGTCTGTTTATTTGTTTTCACAGGCTTTTCTTATAGCCAGCTTAAGATAGGTTACGTAGATTCGCAGGCTATTTTGAGCAAGCTTCCTGACGCACAGGATGCACGGCAAAAACTTGACGGCATGATCAGAGATTGGAAGATTGAACTGCAGAAAATGGAAAACGAAAAGCAGGCAAAGGAACAAGACTATGATCGTAGAAAACTTATTATGACCGAACAGACCAGGACCGAGCTTGAAGGCGAAATAAAAAAGCTTGATCAACAGATAACCGAATACCGCGATAAGAAGTTCGGAACAAACGGAGAGCTTTTCCAGAAACAGGAAGAGCTTATGAAGCCGGTTCAGAACAAGGTATTTAATGCTATTCAGGATGTTGCCAAGGAGGAAGATCTTGACTTTGTTTTAGATAGAAGCGGTCAGCTCTCTATTCTATATGCTAAAGATAAATATGATATAACTCCCAAGGTAATGGATAAACTTAAACTTCAACAATAAGATTTTATGAAAGCAAGTCTATCTGATATTGCAGGATTTATTGACGGGAAAATTACCGGCGACGAACAAACAACCATTACCGGTCTGGCTAAAATAGAAGAAGCCTCGCAAGGCGATCTGACTTTTTTGTACATGCCGGCTTATGAAAAATATTTCCCTGCGACCGGGGCTGCAGCCATCCTTGTAAAGCCCGGTTTCAAAAAATCAAGGTCAGACATAGCATATATTGAAGTCGAAGATCCTAACAAAGCCTTCTCAAAAATTCTTATGAAATATTTCTCCCCGGAATTCCCATTAAACGGGGTAGATAAGACTGCGTTCATTCATCCTTCTGCCTCAATCGGCAAAAATCTTTCACTGGGAAGGAACGTTGTTATTTCAGCGGGCTGTAAAATAGGAAACAATGTAAAGATTTTTCATAACACGGTGCTTCTTGAAGATACGGAGATTGGTGATGAAACAATTTTGTTCCAGAACGTAAGTGTTAGAGAAAGATGCAAGATCGGCAGCAGGGTAATTATTCACCCCGGTACCGTTATTGGCTCGGACGGCTTTGGTTATTTCCCGGATGAGAAGGGAAAATATAAAAAGATTCCGCAGATCGGGATAGTAATAATTGAAGACGATGTTGAAATAGGGTCCAACGCTTCTATTGATAGAGCGTCGCTCGGTGCAACCATTGTTAAACGCGGATCGAAGATAGACAACCTTGTCCAGTTAGGGCACAATGTTGTAATTGGCGAGGATACAGTTATATCAGCGCAAAGCGGAGTTTCAGGAAGCACCAAAGTCGGTGCTCACTGTATGCTTGGCGGGCAGGCGGGTTTAACGGGGCATATTGAAATAGGCGATAACATTTCAATCGGCGCCCAATCCGGAGTTTCAAAATCATTAACCAAGCCGGGCATTTACTTTGGCTATCCT
The DNA here is from genome assembly GCA_046704565.1 of Ignavibacteriaceae bacterium. GTDB lineage: Bacteria > Bacteroidota > Ignavibacteria > Ignavibacteriales > Ignavibacteriaceae > FEN-1297. The sequence continues at coordinate 3,199 of JBJKRP010000025.1, forward strand.
GCAAGAGAATTAAGGACAACATTAAAACTGGATGCTCATTTAAATAACCTTCCTGAATATCTCGAAAGGATCAAACAGCTTGAAAGCAAAGTTCAGGAATTAGCTTTGGAACTTAAGAAGCTGTCTGAGAATTCTTAAGTATAAAATCACCTGCAATTGTATTTCAAAACTCATCTTGCTATTTTGCCAGCCAAATTCCATGTATTTAATTTATAATTTGTAACTAAGCGGATAAATAAATGTTAGAACTTCAACGGACGATTGAGAAGCCGGTATCTCTTTCGGGAATAGGATTGCACACGGGGACTTCATGTACAATGACTTTTAAGCCTGCACCGGAAAATTACGGGATAAGATTTGTTAGAGTTGATTTAGGCGGTAACCCCGAAATAGCTGCAAATACGGATAACGTTGTAGACGTTTCCCGGGGGACAACTTTAGGAATAGGCGAAGCGAAAGTACATACGGTCGAGCATGTGCTTGCTGCTATAGTTGGTCTTCAAGTTGATAATTTGATTATCGAAATGGATGGTATTGAACCGCCGGTAGGCGACGGCAGTTCTATACCTTATGTTAAACAGCTTCTGGATGCGGGCTTTGTTCAGCAGGAGGCGCCGAAAGATTATTTGATAATTGACGAAACAGTAATGTACCACAACGAAGAAAAGCAGATTGATATTGTTGCGCTCCCGCTCGACGGCTACAGGGCAACCGTAATGGTTGATTACCAGAACCCGGCGCTCGGCAGCCAGCATACCGGGTTATTTGATCTTGAAAAGGAATTTGTTTCCGAGTTTGCGCCCGCAAGAACATTTTGCTTCCTGAGCGAAGTTGAACTGCTTGCAAACAACGGTCTGATTAAAGGCGGCGACATCGATAATGCCGTTGTTATTGTTGATATAAATTCAAATGAATCGGAGCTTGAAGCACTAAGAAATAAGCTTGGAATAAGGGAAAAGGTTACTATCGGTAAAAACGGAATTCTGAATAATAAAGAGCTTAGATTTAAAAATGAGCCTGCAAGGCATAAGCTGCTCGATCTTCTCGGTGATCTTGCCTTAATCGGAGCTCCTGTAAAAGCTCAGATATTAGCAGCGCGACCTGGTCATAAAGCCAACGTTGAATTTGCAAAACAGATTAGAAAATTATACCAGCAGAAAAAGCTTGTTAAGAAATTTCAATTTGTAAAAAAGGAGGGAGTAGTTTTTGATGCAAGCGCTATTGAAAGAATTCTTCCTCACCGCTATCCTTTTCTTCTCGTTGATAAGATTGTCCATCTTGAATTAGATAAGAAAGTAATCGGTGTTAAGGCAATTACTGTTAATGAGCCTTTCTTCCAGGGACATTTTCCGGGCCAGCCTATCATGCCCGGCGTACTGATCATTGAGTCGATGGCACAGACAGGCGGAATTCTTTTACTGAATTCCTTCCCGAACCCGGAAGAGAAGCTGGTTTTATTTATGCAGATTAACAACGCAAAGTTCAGGAAACCGGTTTATCCCGGTGATCAGCTTTTTCTTGAAATTGAATTAACAAATAAGAAAAGCAAGGTTGTCATGATGTCGGGTAAGGCTTATGTGAACGAAACTCTGGTTGCAGAAGCCGAATTTATGGCAGCCATTGTAGATAGAGAAACCAGCGGGGAAAAGAAATAAGAAAATGAATACTATTCACCCTACTGCAGTTGTCAGCAGTAAAGCAAAGCTTGGCGACAACAATACCATACTTCCTTATACGGTTATCGAAGATAATGTTGAAATCGGGAATAACTGTTTGATCGGTCCGGGCGCGGTATTATACAACGGTGCCAGGATAGGCAATAATGTTAAGATATATCAGTCAGCTTCTGTTGCGCATATACCCCAGGATTTAAAATTCGGAAATGAAGAATCGCTTTTTATTGTTGAAGACGGTACTGTGATTCATGAATTTGTTACTCTTCATAGGGGTACAAAGGACACAGGATTTTCCAGGGTAGGCAAAAACTGCCTGCTGATGGCTTATGTCCATATTGCTCATGACTGTGTAATCGGTGATAATTGTATACTCTCAAACGGAGTTCAGGTAGGCGGGCATGTTACGATAGAAGATAATGTCATTATAGGTGGATTAACTCCGGTCCATCAGTTCTGCATCGTGGGGCAGCACAGCATGACCGGTGGAGGATTCAGGATAGTGCAGGACGTACCGCCATACATTCTCGCAGCAAATGAGCCGCTCCGTTTTGAAGGATTAAATGTAGTTGGTCTGCGCAGGCGCGGCTTTGCCAACGAAGATATTTACACTTTGAAAAAGGCTTACGGTTATCTTTACGACAAGTCATTGAACGTAAGCCAGGCAAAGGAAAAGATACAATCCGAGTTAGGGGATAACCCGTATGTTAAGAATATTCTTGAGTTTCTTCCGAAAAGCAAACGTGGTTTAGTCGGCAAATGAAATGGAAGTTTATAAACACCGGATTTAATACGGGGGGATTCAATATGGAATTGGATGTCCGGCTTGCAGAAGCTTGCGGGCATAACGAAGGATATCTAAGGCTGTACAGGTGGAAGCCCTACTGCATTTCTTTAGGCGCAAATCAAATCCTGGATTCAATAAATTTGAGCAAAGCGGCAGAAGATAATATCGATGTGGTTAAGCGACCGACGGGAGGAAAGGCGATCCTTCATTCAGAAGAAATGACTTATTCGGTAGTTATTCCGCTTGCAAAAAATTCTTCTGCAAGAAATATCTACCATGAAATAAATCTTGCACTTGCTGCCGGATTAAATCTTTACGATAAGAGATTGAGCCGGGTTGAGCTTGAAAATGTTCAACCCGATTTCAGAGAATTTTATAAGGATGAAAAAAGTGTAGCTTGCTTTGCCGCTCCTGCAAAAAGCGAATTAAAATTCGATGGAAAGAAGCTTGCGGGAAGCGCTCAAAGGAAAATGGGTAATGTTATCCTCCAGCATGGCTCTATTCTCTGCGGGGACTTCCACAAGAGGATAATACACTATTTAAATTCAAACAAAGAAAATATTTTAAAAGTAGCCGGTGTACTTGAATCAACTGCCGATATAAAATCTATTACCGGAAAAGAAGTAGATTATGATTTGCTTTCCGGTTCAATAAGAGACGGTTTCTGTTCGTACTTCAATATTTGTTTTGAAGATGTTGATGAAGAACGGTATCTTACGGCTGAAATAGAATCATGATAAGTTTTTTTAATTTTTATTGAGAAATAATTATGAGCAGCGAGAAAGAAATTAAGAGGGTTACAACTAAAACGCTTGCTTTGATGAAGAAAAAAGGAATCAAGATTTCTTCATTAACCGCATACGACTACATTACTGCAGAAATTTTGGACCGAGCCGGAATTGATGTTATCCTTGTGGGCGACTCGCTGGCAAACGTATTCCAGGGTAACGATACCACACTTCCCGTAACGATGGATGAGATGATTTATCATACCAAAGCTGTTGCGAAAGGAATAACGCGCGCAATGCTTGTTGTCGATCTGCCGTTCATGTCTTACCAGTTGAGCATTGATGAAGGTTTTAGGAATGCCGGGAGGATAATGAAAGAAACTTCAGCAGGCGCAGTTAAGCTTGAAGGAGGAGTTAGAGTAGCGGAAACAATAAAGAAGATTACGTCTGCTGGCATACCGGTTATGGGGCATATAGGGCTGACACCTCAAAGCATTTACCAGTTCGGAAGCTACCGTGAGAGAGGGAAGACCGAGGAAGAGGCTGATGAAATTGTACAAGATGCAAAGGCAGTAGAGGAAGCAGGCGCATTTTCAATTGTACTTGAAAAGATTCCGGCTTCACTCGCAAAAAAAATAACGGAAGAAATAAAGATTCCTACAATCGGCATAGGCGCCGGCGTGCATTGCGACGGGCAGATTCTCGTCTCGCCGGATATGCTCGGGTTGTATGTTGATTTTCATCCTCGCTTCGTCCGTCATTATGCTGAACTGAACAAAGAAATCTCAGGAGCAGTAAAGAAATATATCGAGGACGTAAAAGAAACAAGATTCCCAAATAAGGAAGAAAGCTATTAAATATTCCGGCTAATCATAATCATGCTTTTAAAGCTTAATTGCATAGGAATTGGAACGGGTAAATGGTGATCAGGACAAGATTAAAATTACTGGCAAGTGCAAAAATTAAATTATGAAAAGAATTTTCCCCGTTCTGATTATAGCTTTTCTGTTCGGCAATGCCGCTTTTCCACAGGTCTCTTCCGAAAATTATTTAAGCGGCGTATCTATTACGGGCATAACTTCATACGGCGGCTATTTATGGATTTCAACCTACGGACAGGGGATTTACAAATACTCTATTAAAGAAGACAAGTGGTACAACTATTCAACGAGACGCAGCAACTTAAACAATGACTTTTTTTACTGCATTGCAGTTAGTAGAAATTATGTTTGGGCTGGTGCGGTAAACGGTCTTTATACTCTTGATTTAAGAGAAGATGAATGGCGCAACCGGAAGTTTGCATTGGGCGGAGAGATGGGGAACTGGATACGCTCGCTGTGTTATGATCCTGAACAGAACATCCTATGGATAGGAAGATTTCAAAACCTGACTAAGCTTGAAGTCGGCAAACAGAGATACAGCGACCGTATGCTGATGCAGAATAATGATGCGAAGACCAATACAATCAAAGTAATAAAGATGGACGGCGACAGCCTTATCTGGTTCGGTACCGAAGCAGGCGTTTTCAAGTACCGCAAAAGAATGAGCATGGATAACAGGAACGCCTGGCAGTTCATCAACAATAAAGACGGCGGATTTTTAGAACAGGGTAAAGCGGTTTCTATTTCGGATATTCTGCCGGTTGCAGGACATGTTTGGTTCGGTACTGATGAATTCATTACCGTGAAGGACCCGGACTTCAACCTCGGCGGCATTTTCCGTTACAACAGGAAGCGTACCTGGGATGAGTTTACCGTTAAATACGGGCTACCCGGCAACGGGGTCTATTGCCTTGAGAGAACCGGAAATAAAATTTGGGCTGGAGTTTATTCGTTTGATAAAAAAGAAAAGAAGGACTACGGGAGAGGTCTTGCCCTGATTGACAGAGAAACAATGAATGTAACAAATGTCGACCTGAACGTACTGCAGCTCAATTCATCCAAGATTACCTGCCTTTACTTTGACGGTTCCAACATGTGGATAGGAACGGACGACGGAATGTGTAAGGTTGTAATAGAAAATCCTCTTGCGAGATGGACAATGAAGAAATCGGAACAGCAGGAACAAAAGAGACCTGTCGGGAGAAGATAGAGAGTCATGCCAGCCAAAGAAAGTCTAATGATTTAGCGTTGCGCGCAAATTCTAAAACCAAAGTACCTTGTAGTTAATTGCAAATTTTTCCTCTAAGCAATTTATAATTATCTTTAATTGTAATCTTTAAGATTTTAGGATAGTAATGGTAAACCTTTCTGCTAAAAGAATTAATGCTTTAAAAGCCGGCTTCAGGGATCTGAAAATTGCGGTCGTTGGGGATATGATGCTTGACTGCTATTTCTGGGGCGATGTAAAAAGAATTTCACCCGAAGCTCCCGTTCCAGTCGTCGAGGTAGAAAATGAATTTTTCAGGTTCGGAGGGGCGGCTAATGTTGCGTTAAATATTATTAAGCTCGGCGGCATTCCTTTTCCTGTAGGCATAATAGGTCCCGATAGTTCGGGTGCAATCTTTTCTTCGCTTATAAAGGAAACGGGAATTTCCAGCGACGGCGTTATTACGGATGCATCAAGACCGACTACAACGAAGACGAGGGTAATTGCTGACAGTCAGCATGTTGTTAGAATAGATAAGGAAAGTAAACAATACCTGGGTAAGGAGATACAGCACAGAGTCTTCAATTTTATTGAAGATCACATTTCAGAGTTTGACGGAATCATTTTACAAGATTATAATAAGGGAGTTCTTACTCCTGCATTAATAGAAAAGATTATTACGCTTGCAAATAAAAATAAGGTGCTGGTTACGGTCGATCCTAAGTATAATAATTTTTTCCTTTATAAAAATGTTACGGTCTTTAAGCCGAACAGGAAAGAAGCTGAAGACGTTTTGGGCTTTAAGATAAGGACTGATGAGGAAATTACTAAAGCCGGAAACGAGCTGCTTGAAAAATTGAAGGCAAAATATATTCTTCTCACTTTAGGCGAAGGCGGTATTGCAGTATTTGAAAAAGACAAACAAGAAAAGAGAATGCCCACAAAAGCACGTAAGGTGGCTGATGTTTCAGGAGCCGGCGATACTGTTATTTCAACTTTAACGATGGCAATAGCTGCCGGTGCAAACATTCTTGAAGCTTCGTACCTGGCTAACTACGCCGGAGGTCTGGTGTGCGAGGAAGTTGGAATAATTCCGATTGAGCATGATAAATTGTTTAATACCGTTTTAGAAGAGATGAAATGAACGGACTGAAATCGCTCGATGAAATAAAATCAATTAGAAGGAAACTCAGGGATGAAAAGAAAAAAGTAGTTTTTACAAACGGCTGCTTCGATCTTATTCATGCCGGTCACGTCGACAATCTAACCAAGGCAAGGCAGTTTGGCGACGCTTTAATTGTAGGCTTGAACAGTGACGCTTCAATAAAGAGAATTAAAGGCGACAGCCGACCGATACTGCAGGAGAATGAAAGAGCCTTTATAATTGCAAGCCTGAAGCCGGTAGACTTTGTCGTAATGTTTGAGGAAGACACACCTGCAAACCTGATTGCGGAAATTATCCCGGATATTCTGGTTAAAGGAGCCGACTGGAAGATTGAGAACATTGTCGGCAGAGACGTAGTTGAATCCAACGGCGGCGAGGTAAAAACAATTAGTTTCGTTAACGACCAATCTACATCCAAGATTATTAAATCCATTTTAGATAAGCATAAATGTTAGTATATTCTCTCTGATGCCTGAAGAGAAGGAAAAAATAATTAGGAAGCGAACGCTCCTCCAGAAGACTGTAAATGTTTTTCTTTACACGGGGATTATACTGCTTATAATATTACTTGTCTTTCTGGGGTTCAGCCAGACCTCTACTTTTAGAGATTACCTGCGTTCAAAGGTCTGCAACATAGCAAACAACGATCTTAACGGGCATTTAAGCATTGGCAGAATTGACGGGACTATTTTTTCCTCTCTTGTATTGCGCAACACTGTTGTTAACATGGGACCCGATACCTTGCTGAACGCCGGCATAATAGAGGTGAAGACCAGCCCATTTCAGATTTTTCTTAAGAAGATATACTTTAGAAAAATCGCAGTTACAGATGCAGACTTCAATTTGATAAAAGATAGTGCCGGCGCACTTAACATCTCCAGGCTGTTCCCGCCTTCATCAAAAGATAGTACACATTCAAAGTTCCCATTTAAGATAGTTGCACCCGACATTGAGCTTAAGAATATTAACTTCTCAATGAAAGATTATAATATCTCCGATAACAACGTCTCTTATGAGAGTTTGAACCTGCACGACTTTAGGATTGAGAACCTTAACCTTGCGGCAAGCGCCGTTGCAGACATCGGCGATAATTCTTATGCTCTAAATATTAATAACTTTGCCTTCAATCCCAATTTAAGCGACTTTAAGCTTAATAAATTTAGCGGAGATATTTATGTCGATACAACCGAAGCTTACGTAAAAAATTTTAAGATTATTACAAGCGGCTCGGACATTTCCTTAAACTTCAAGCTATCCAACTTTAACGTTTTTGACAGCACGGCGTTCTCAAAATTAAGTCAAGCCAGGGTTAGTGCGGATGTTGACGCCGATAAGTTTGACTTTGACGATCTCTCATCTTTCGTACCGGCGGTATCAATACTGAAAGGAACAGCTTCATTTGAACTTGATGCGAGCGGAACCTTGAAAGATCTTGTTTACAACAAGATGAAGCTGGATTATTTGAACACGCATTTGGAATCCCAGGGAAAGATTAGGGACGTTACGGATGCAGGAAACATGTTCATAACTGCAAACTTTTTTAAGAGTAAGGTTCGCGAATCCGATATTGCCGCGTTATTGCCTTCAATCGGTATACCGGTTTACAAGAAAATGGATGACGTAGAATTTGACACTCTGGTTTATGAAGGCAATCCTTTAAATTTTAAAACCAGGATATTCCTGAAAAACGCCGGAGGTAGTGCCGATATATCCGGCTCGCTGGATATGCAGCGCCGCAATATCGCCTACGATCTGAACGCCGTTTTGCACAACCTTAACCTTACTCCCGTTACCGGGCTTTCGACAATTTTCAATTCAAGAGCTGTAATTAAAGGAAGCGGTTTTTCCCCCGGTGCAATGAAGGCTTCAATTAAATTCTATGGCGACGGCTCAGTGTTTGAAGGAACCCCGATTGATTCTTTGAGATTAATTGCCTCTGCCGACAGCGAAAAAATAGACGGCAGTTTGCTTTTAAAATCGAGTTTTGCAAATGCCGGGTTAACCGGCAATGTTAATTTCTCTAATAAAGACAAGCCTGCCTATAAATTAAAGGGATTATTCCGGAATCTGAATCTTGCTAAGTTTACGCATGATTCTACGTCGGAGAGTAATTTAAACTTTACGCTAAACGGGAACGGAAGTAATTTTAATCTTGATAATCTTAATCTGTACATGACGCTTGATCTCGATAAATCTCAAATACACGGTGTGAATATTGACAGTGCCAGGGCAATTGCGGATATAAGAAGCGACGACAACGGCGAACGGGTAATCAACGTTATTTCTGATCTTGCAGATATTACAATCACAGGAAATTTTTCTACAACGCATACCGTTAATCTTTTGGCTAAAGAAGCTGACTTGATATCGGGTGCTGTTAAGGATAAGATGAATCAGATACTTTATCCCGACTCTCTTTTCAACAAGCAGGTTAAAAACGGAATTGCAGTAATTAAAAAGCCGAAAGGTAAAATATCTGAAGAACCGGCTTTACCTGCTGCCAACCTAAAATATTATATAGAATTCAAGAACTTCGATTTGCTCTCGCTGCTTCTTGGGAGCGGTAAAATCAGCTTGAACGGCGACATGAGCGGCGAAGTGAGAGACACTTTAGGAAATGTTTTTGTCTCTTCCAATACGAGCCTGGATTATTTCAGGTATATCGGGAAAAATGACATTTTCCTTTTGTCCAATATGGATCTGAAGATGAATGTTGCCAACAGTATAGACTCCGCCTCGTTGAAAGATATTGCTGCAAATATGTCATTATCAACTGATAGAATCTATACGGGGAAAGATCTTAAAGAACTGAACATGAATTTAAAATTAAAAAATGATATTGCTAATGTTAATTTTTCAGGGAAGATGGATGATAACCTCAGCGGCAATTTCGACGGAGTCATTAACCTGACGGATAATTCAGTTCAGCTTAACCTTGATACCGTAATGGTTAAGTACAACAACTTCCTGCTGACAAACAGCGGGAAAGTCAGCATTAATTACTCTAAGGATAATATCGGCATTAACAATTTTGAACTGGTAAGAGACGGCGGAAGGATAAATATTAAAGGTACCCTTTCGCGCTTCGGCAGTCAGGATTTAAAAATAAATATGTCCGGCTTTAGAGGGAATGATCTTTCTACAAACCTTTTCAAGCTCGAAAGAGAAAATGCACTTGACGGCGATATTCATTTGAATGCCGAGATAACCGGGGATTTTTCGGACCCGCTTGCAAAAGTAAACTTCGGTGCCGATAGTATAAAATTCAAAGGTAAAAGTATCGGGATATTAGTCGGAAGTATGAACTACGCCGATAAAAATCTTAATGCAGACGTACGCTTCCTGGATTCTTTAATATACATAGATAAGCCGGAATTACTGTTAAGCGGAAATGTACCGGTTGATCTCGCCTTTACAGGTGTCAATGAGAGATTCGTAAAAGATAAAGAGATAAGCTTGTCTTTAAAAGCAAACAACTTCGATCTTGGTCCGGTTGGAAATGCGTTTCCGAAAATTGAAGACCTGAATGGAATTGTTGCTGCGGATTTAAACCTTACGGGCACGCCCGGGAACCTGGTTCCTTCCGGCTCGCTGTCGGTTAAGAACTCTTCTTTCGTATTAACTCCGAATAATATTGAATACCTGGCGGGTATTAAGCTATCGGTAAGAAATAATACAATAACAATAGACAGCCTGCAGATTGCGAACACTCCGGGTACAAAAGACGGCGGAGCCATTACCGGAACGGGCAGCATCGGCTTAAACAATTTTTCCCTGGACTCAGTGCTCGTTGACTTTAACGGGAGCTTGAAAGTTTTGAGCCAGGATTCAAAGGCTGTTAGCCCGAACATTTACGGTGATCTGGTAATTAAGACGGATGGAAATATTGTCTATACTATGAATTCTCAGAAGTCATTTCTTAATGCGCCCATTTCGATAAAAGAAGCCAACCTGACGTTTCCTCCTTCGCAGTCGGGTTATCAGAGCTCGTCAAAGACTTTTATTTACAGATATGTTTCAAGCGGCAAATCTAAAAAAACAAACGAGGCAGATTTCGAGCGTCTGATAAGATTGTCCAGGGCAATGAATTCCAATAACAATTCTTCAACGCCTGCGCTTAGCTCACTTTTCAATTACAGCATTAATGTAAGCGTACAGAACGAGGCTGTTCTTAAGTTTATTCTTTCGAAGGAGCTAAACCAGAATTTGACGGCAGTGATTAATGGAAATGTTCTTTATGAAAACATTGGCGGCAAGACAAATGTCCAGGGTGAGCTAACGCTGCTGGACGGATCGACTGTTGAGATAGGTAAAACTTTCGAGGCGTCCGGTACAATAAGGTTTGAAAGCGATCTGAGCAATCCTTTCCTGAACATAACGGCAACTTATAAAAACTATTATACACCGCCTGAAGCGGGAGGACAGGAAGAGCCTGTTGAAGTACGGATAAAGCTGAACGGTCTGGTGAAAGATTTATCTACAAATTTTCTTCAGGATAAAAACAACATAAGCGTTTATGTAGGCTCCGACGATATAAATAATAATAAGCCGGACCCGTCAAAGACGGTTAACGATGCGATTATGTTTATAGCAACGGGAAAATTCTCTTCGGATATGTCGCAGCAGCAGCAATCGCAGTTTGCATCCAGTACGGCTGCCTCGCTTGCCGGTTCCCTGCTTGGGATGCTTGCGCAAAAAATATCCGGCGGCTATGTAAGCGGAGTCGAATTAAGGAATGTAGGCTCGACAACTAAATTTAATCTTATCGGTAAGGTAAATAAATTCCGCTATACCATCGGCGGGTCAACTGAAGTCTTCCAGGATCTAAGCCAGGTAAATATGCAGATTGAATACCCACTGCTTCAAAATCTTCTTCTTAGGTATGAAAGAAAGGAAGCAATAAACCAGACGAGTTCAATAACGAATGAAATGATAAATGAGATCGGCTTGAAATATAGATTTGAGTTCTAATGAAGAAAAAAGTTATTGCATTTTTTAAGAAGAATCCCGGCAGGGAATTTAAGAGCAAGGAGATTGCGAAGAAGCTAAATATCGGGACCGACCACGAATACAGCGCGCTTAAAGCGGTACTGTATGATCTTTATGAAGAAAAGTTTTTGTTAAAGACAGGTAAGCGCTACAGCCTTGGTCAAAATCTTTCCTCGAATGTTGTTAAAGGCACACTGCAGGTAACAAACGGCGGATACGGGTTTGTTATTCTAAACGACTCCAAGATGCCGGATATTTTTGTAGCACCGAGAAACCTGGGCAGCGCTTTCAACGGCGATACCGTGGAAGCGGTCTTGTTTTCCGGCAAGAAAGGAAAAAATATAGAAGGTCAGATCGTAAAAGTTGTGAAAAGAAAGAAGGAAGAGATTGTCGGGACTATAAAGAAATCTAAATCCTTTTTTATTGTTGAGCCTGATGACAGGACGATTGATCGCGATATTTATATAGACAAAGCCAACTTGAACGGGGCGGTTGAGAACGACAAGGTTATTGTGGGAAAGATAGAATGGGATACTTCGATGATGAACCCGGAGGGAAAAATAATCGAAGTTATCGGCAGAGCAGGCTCGCTTGATGCCGAGGTAATTTCAATTGCAAAGCAGTTTAATATAATTCATAGCTTCCCGCCGAAGGTTATTCAAGAGGCTGAGGAGATACAGAATGAATTCAGACCGGAAGAGATAGAGGGAAGGCTGGATTACAGGAATAAGAACGTTGTTACAATTGATCCCGAAGATGCCAAGGACTTTGATGATGCTTTATCAATAGAAAAGCTTGAAGCTGGAAACTTTTCAGTGGGAATTCATATAGCCGATGTAAGCCACTACGTCCGTGATGAATCGGCTTTGGACAAGCAGGCATTAAAGCGCGGCAACAGTGTTTACCTGGTTGGCAGAGTAATCCCAATGCTGCCGGAAAAGCTTTCAAACAATATTTGTTCTCTGGTTCCGGGTAAAGATAGGCTTACTTACTCCGTTGTGGTGGAGATAACCCCGCGCGGAAGGGTTGTAAATTATAAAATTGCCAAATCAATTATCAACAGCAAAAGGCGCTTTACTTACGACGAGGCTCAGAAAATAATTGAGGATAAAGAAGGCGAGTTTAATGATGATCTTCTCTCGCTGAACAAACTGGCACAGACGCTGCGCAAGAAACGCTTGAACGAAGGCAGCATAGAATTCTATTCGCCTGAAGTCAAATTCGATCTTGATGAGAATGGAGAACCGGTACTTATTTACCGGAAAGACATAAAAGAAAGCAACATGCTTGTCGAAGAGTTTATGCTGCTGGCAAATAAAATAACTGCCAGGCACATCGGTGCCCCTTCAAAGGGCGCAGCTAAGCCTTTCATATACCGCGTGCATGATTTGCCCGATCCCGAGAAGATGAATGAGTTTGCGAAGTTTGTTAAATCGCTCGGTTATTCGTTTAATCCGAACGGCTCATCCAGGTCGAATCAATTGCAGATTCTTATCGAAAATGTAAGAGGAAAAGAAGAGGAAGCTTTAATAAATGAGCTTGCTATACGATCAATGGCAAAGGCAGTTTACTCGGTTAAAAACATTGGTCATTATGGACTCGGATTTAAATATTACACACATTTTACCTCGCCTATCCGCCGTTATGCTGATCTAATAGTTCACCGTTTGCTTTATAAGTATATCGAGACCGGGGAGCGCATAAATTATGCTTTAGGTACACTGGAAGAGATAAGTAATCACGTTTCCGAATGCGAGCGCATCGCAGTCGAAGCAGAGCGTCTTTCGGTTAAAATAAAGCAGGCGGAATATCTTAAACACCATCTCGGAGAGGAATTCGATGCTATAATTTCGGGTCTGGTACATTTCGGAATCTTTGTTAAAATTAGCGACATATTAGCAGAAGGATTAATCAGACTGAGGGACCTGGAAGGTGATTTTTTTGTTTATGATGAAAAGAAACATTCCTTTTTCGGAAGAAGGACCAAGAAACAATACCGGCTTGGAGATAAGCTCCGTGTTAAACTTGTTCGTGTTGATCTTGAAAAAACTGAGCTCGATTTTATAATTACCGGGTAAATGCGAATCCGTTACGAAAAAATTATTAACTGGTCTTTCGGTTTCCCTCTCCTTTCTACAGGCGCTCATCTTTGCTCAGTTCGGCGAGAACAAAATTCAATATAAGAACTTTTCCTGGTATTATATTCGGATCGACCATTTCGATATTTATTATACAAAGGAGGTCTCAATGCTTGCAGAGCCGGTGAATCTATTTGTCATAATATAAATCCTAAATACTGAAAAGAAGAAATTGGGGAGTAGATGCTAATATAAAGGTAAGCGGAAGTTCTGAAGAAGAACTGAGAGAATCTCCCGGCATACACTTAAGGCATTTAACGAAAGACGGAAGAAATACTTAAAAAATGTTTACCGGCCTGATGTTGCGTGAGCTCATAATATAAAAAGCTTAGCACCGCAGAACCTTTATATTTCTCCCGGAGCCGACGTCAAAAATCAATTCAATATGCGGGCATTGATTAAGAACTTTTATTTGAAGTTGAAGGTCCCTTTTTAGCGGGAGGTACGGTGTTTTTTTTGGCGGGAGTGCTGCTTGGCTTGTTTTTATAATCTGTTTGATAAAAGCCCGAGCCTTTGAAAATTGGTCCGGCACCTGCGCCTATTAATCTTTTTACCTCCCCTTGACACTTGGGGCATGTTTTAACCGGTTCGGCAGTCATCGACTGAAATACCTCAAATATGTGTCCGCATTGCTTGCATTTATATTCGTATGTCGGCATAAATCATCCTGAAAAAATATGAGCGATAACTTAATGAAAAATTCTAAAAATTTCTATAATTTAAATTAAAAGATATTATCTTAGTGCTGTCATTTTTTAGGATTATTTTCACTTGATATTTTATACAATCTGCATTTAAAAACGTGAAAAAAATTTTATCTCTTCTGCTTCCCTGTGTGTTTTTATTTTCCGGATGCCTTAACTATATTCAGGATACGCAGCTTTATGCCGATGGCTCTGGCTCTATGAGAATTATTTTCTGGACCAAGATGCCGGATGCGGAAAGCGCAAAGATACTTGACAAGATAGGCATATTTAACAAGGATTCAATCCGTAACGAATTCTCATCGGAATATACCACTATCAAGAATATTTCAGTTTATACGGACACTACGGACAGCACCACCCACGCGGTTATTAATTTAACCTTTACCGATATTGATTCGCTTAACAAGACCAAAGTGTTTACTGCCTCTGACTTTTCTCTTAAAGAGGGAGCTGAAGGTCAGAAAATTTTTTCTCAGTTTATACCGCCGATCGCTACCGGTTTTGGCATCAACGGCGATGCTTACCACGTAACCTATAAGTATACTTTCGGGGGCGATATTGTTACCGATAATTCGACCGGCAAAAACGGCAGAACTCTTATTTGGGATTATTCACTTGCTCAGATCGGAAGCGGGAAAACAATTTCGGTAACTTTCAGACCATTTAGATTGAAGGAAACTCCGCCCTGGATTTATGCTCTTTCGGGTTTAGTGCTGTTGATTGTCATTATTTTCCTTTTCCGGAAGAAAAAAGATTAGAAACTTGTAGTAATTGAAAGATCATAACGCCGGCAACAATATTTAGCTTTTCCTATAAAAATCAAACAGCGGAAATACTTGTTAATAATTGACTTGCCATAGGGTTTTATTTATATTTGATGTCTTAAATTTTGAAATAATTGATTTTTGCAGTGTGCATGGCAAGTAGCGATTACAAGGTTTTTTCAGGAAGTTCAAATTTACCGTTATCTGAAAAGATAGCCCAGAAGTTGGAAATGTCTTTGGGTGCCGTTGAGTTAAAGAGATTTAGCGACGGTGAAATTTGGGCAAAATTCGGTGAAAATATCCGGGGTTCCGATGTGTTCATTATTCAATCGACCAACCCGCCTGCCGAAAATCTTGTGGAGCTATTAATTATGGTAGATGCTGCAAAACGGGCATCGGCAAAGAGAATTACTGCAGTCATTCCATATTTCGGCTATTCACGTCAGGATAGAAAAGATCAGCCGCGGGTCTCAATTACTGCTAAGCTTGTTGCAAACCTGATTACCGTAGCAGGTGCGGATAGAGTAATGACCATGGATCTGCACGCGGCTCAGATTCAAGGTTTTTTTGATATACCCTTTGATCATCTTTACGGCTCGTCAATTTTCAGCGGTATGTTCGATAAGGTAAAGAATAATCTTGTTGTAGTATCGCCGGACGTTGGTGGAATTAAGACTGCCAGAGCTTATGCCAAGAGGCTGCATGCGGATCTTGTTGTAATAGATAAGAGACGACCGAAGCAAAATCTTGCCGAGATAGTCCATATAATCGGTAACGTTGAAGACAAGGATGTTCTTCTGGTTGACGATCTTATAGATACCGCAGGTACATTTGTAGGCGCAATAGAGGCTTTAAAAAAGAAAGGCGCAAAAAATATTTACGGCGCTATAACGCACCCGCTTTTATCGGGTCCGGCAATTGAAAGGATTAATAAATCGCAGCTAACAAAGCTTTATGTAACAGATACTATTCCGCTGCATAAAGAACTGGATAAGAGCAAAGTGGAAATAATCAGTGCTTCGGGAATATTTGCCGAGGCAATCAGGAGAACTTATAATAATGAGTCTATCAGTTCTCTGTTTGATATAGATAAAGGATAATTTTAGTTATTGGAGATAAAATGGAAAAAGTAACACTGAAGGGCAATGTAAGAGAGAGTATTTCGAAATCGTCGAGAAGTGAGATCAGGAAAAACGGCAGAGTGCCGGGGATTTATTATTCAAAGCACGGGTCGCCGGTTGCAATTGATGTTATAGAAAAGGAAATCAATCCGCTGGTTTACACAAAGGAAACGCACTTAATTTCTCTTCAGCTTAAAGACAGAGAAGATTTAGACTGTGTTATAAAAGATGTTCAGTTCGATCCGATAACTGACAGGATAATGCATTTCGATTTATTAGGACTTACCAGCGGCGAAACATTTCAGCTTGAAGTCCCGCTTCAATTTCATGGAAGCCCTGTTGGTATTAAAGAGGGAGGTGTTCTCCAAACTCTGTTGCATAAGCTGGAAATAGAGTGCTTGCCTAATGATATACCGCAGCACCTGGATATCAATATTCAGGATCTGAAGATCGGGGATGCGATACACGTTAAGGATTTGCAGTTTGAGAGCATAACCATACTTAATTCTGAAGATTCTGTAATAGTTGCTGTAACGCATCCGAAGGCTGAAGTTGAAGCCCCGGCAGAAGGCGCAGAGGAAGCTCCTAAAGAGCCTGAATTAATCACTAAAGAAAAGCCTGAAGAAGAAAAGTAATCTTATTTAAAGTGCGAGTTATTTTTGGTATCGGTAACCCTGGGAGTAAATATCAAAACAACCGCCATAATGTAGGATTCCTTTTGCTTGACTTTTTTGCAGTCAAAAATTCTCTTTCGTTTAAGCCGTCAAAAGGCAACTATTATGCTTGCGAGGGAGAAGCTTCCGGAAATGAATACCTTTTAGTTAAGCCGTCTACCTATGTAAACAACAGCGGCATAGCAGCAATGGAGCTCGCTGAAAAATATAACCTGAGCACCGAGGACTTTCTAATTATTCATGACGATATAAATCTTGATATTGCTGTCCTTAAAGTTAAAATATCCGGAAGCGACGGCGGTCATAACGGGTTAAGCTCGTTAATCTATAACTTCTCTTCCGATAAATTTCCCCGACTGAGAATAGGCATAGGCAAGAGCTTCAGGAAAGGCGAGATGGCGGCTTACGTATTGTCCGACTTTAATGACGACGAGATGGAAAGTTTAACAAAATCTTTCGATACCGGGGCTTTATTAATTGAGGAATTTATCTCCGGAGGAGTCAAAAATCTTTTGGATATAAATAGTAGGATCCACAAATCAGATAAGAAGTCTGAAGACGGAAAGGATGATCCTTCGTTAGAGAAGAAACAAGACGATGATATAGCTGACGAAAAGAAATAGAATGGCTATTATTATACACTGTAGGAAATTAAATTCATTTGAAGAAATTTTCTTGTAATTTCAAAGTCAATTACATAAATTAGCAATCGTTTTTAAGTAAATACATAATTAACCCCTGCCCTCATCGTAGAATGAGAGCCTAATTGTCCATAGGAGGTGACAGAACCGAATGAAACACAATGTGTATGAGAGTGCGGTTATAATTAACGCTGCGCTTGATGATGATCAGATAGAACAAATTATTTCACGAATCAGAGAATCCATAGTAAATAACGGTGGAGAAATCAGAGAAGTGGAAAAGTGGGGAAGAAAGAGGCTGGCTTACGTTGTTAAAAAAAGCAAGATAGGCTACTACGTTTTCTTCAGATTTAACTCTCCCTCAAACATCATTTCGAAACTCGAGAGAAGCTATTCGCTGGATGAACAGATATTAAGATATCTGACTATAAAGTTGGATAGTGATGCCGTAGAGTATCTGGAGAAAAACAAAATTACTCCTGTAATTGAGGAAACGGAAACTCCGTCAGCAAAAGAGACTGATACTCGGGTAGTTGAAGAAACCGATGAAGAACTAGAAGAGAGTGACGCTTAAAAATTAATTTTAGATAAAGTATGGAGGAATAATAACCATGGCTGAATTGAAGATGCCCGAGATTAACTACGTGATTGTAGCCGGAAACCTGACCAAAGATCCTGTCTTCAGACAAACTACAAACAACACACCGGTGGTTAATTTTTCTATCGCTTCAAACAGGAAATTCAAAGATAGCACAAACAACTGGCAGGAGGATGTTTGCTACGTGGGCATTGTGGCGTGGAATAGGCTTGCCGAAAGCTGCAAGGAAAGACTTAAAAAAGGCTCTGCCGTACTTGTAGACGGCGAGCTTCAAAGCAGAAACTGGAAATCGGATGAAGGCTTCAACAGAAGCATTGTTGAAATTAAAGCAAGAAGGATCCAGTTCCTTAATAAGAGGTGCAGGCTGAACGGCAACGGCAACGGCGATGGTTATGACTCCCAGTTAGATGACAACGATATTGTAATTGATGAAGAAGGCATCGAAGGAATCGATTATACCGAGGACTCTTTCGATAAGTTCTTATCAAGTGAAGAATCGGATTTATTAAAATAATTTGGTGAAGAAATGAAAAAAGAAATCAAGGTAAAAAAGTTTTGCAGGTTTACGCAGAACAATGTAAAATACATCGATTATAAAGATGTAAAGATGCTTCAAAAGTATGTAACTGAACAGGGAAAGGTTATTCCTAAGAGGATTACCGGCACCAGTTCAAAATACCAGAGAGAGCTGTCAATAGCCATTAAACGCGCAAGGCACATGGCTTTGCTGCCTTATGTTTCAGATACCGTAAGATAAATACAATTAGGAGAAGAAATGAAAGTAATACTAAGGCAAAACCATGAATCGCTAGGTCAGGTCGGAGACATAGTTGATGTGAAAGACGGATTTGCAAGAAATTTTTTAATACCGCGTAAAATTGCTTACGCAGCACTAAAGGGAAATATTCAGGCTCTCGAAGAAGAGAAGAAAACAATCGAAAAGAAACTGCAGCAGGAAATCAGAGGAGCAGAGGCATTGGCGGTTGAGCTTGAAAAGGTTTCGGTTTCAATACCGGTTCAGGTAGGCGAAGAAGACAAAATCTTCGGCTCCGTTACTACTCAGATGATAGCAGATTCCCTGAAGGAAAAAGGCTTCGAAATAGATAAGAGAAAAATCGAGATAGAAGAGCCTATTAAAGCTTTGGGCATCTATGGTATAAGCATAAAGCTGCACCCAAGTGTAACGGCGAAAATTAAAGTTTGGGTTGTTAGAGAATAGCAACTTCCAACATATTGGGACTAAACAAAAAAGGAAAGCGGCAAGCTTTCCTTTTTTATTATAAAAATTTCAGACTTGATTACCTGGCTTGTATCTTATTTTCCTTTACGAGCCTGGCAATTACCGATGTACCGTTCTTTGAAACGGTCTTTATGGCGCTTGCAGATAATTTAACTGTTACAAATCTATTTAATTCCTGAACCCAGATTCTCTTCTTCTGAAGGTTAGGCAGGAATCTTCTTTTCCTTCTGTTATGCGCATGTGAAACGTGGTTTCCGCTAATAGGTTCAATCCCGGTAACCTGACATCTCCTGGACATTTATTTCTCCTTGAAATCTTTTCCTTAAAATTAGAAAACAAATATAGTAAATTTTTCCTGAAAAAATAGCCGTCTTTGAAAATTATTTTTGATTAAAATATGCCTCAATTTTGTGATAAAAAGTAACCTGGGATTATTTCTATTGACAATTACTTTATCAGTTTTAATTTTAAAGTAGAATTAAGGAAATCCTTTTATAATGAACGTATTCATTTCAGTTAAACATTTCTATAAATAAACTTTCAACCGGAAAGGAGTTTCGTATGGAATTCTATGAGCTTCATCCAGAAAACCCGCAGTTACGCTATATTAACAAAGCTGTCGAAGTCCTGCGGAAAGGAGGTGTAATTATATATCCGACCGATACCGTTTATGGTATAGGGTGCGATATCTTTAGTAAAGATGCTTTAGACAGAATCTTTTCAATTAAGAATGACAGCAGCTCCAAGCTATTTAGCTTTGTCTGCTCGGATTTAAAAGACATTGCAAAATATGCTAAAGTTTCGGATTATGCCTATAGGACAATGAAGTACCTTCTTCCGGGTCCTTATACTTTTATTCTTCCGGCGGCAAAGCTCGTTCCTAAAAAATTATGGAGCCACAGGAAAACTGTGGGCATCAGGGTTCCTAACCACTCTGTTACTTTAAGGCTTGTCCAGGAACTTGGTAATCCTATAATCAGCACAAGCGCAACTAACAGGAAAGGTCAAATTATTGTTGATCCGAACGAGATAAGAAATATATTCAACCCGCTGGTTGATTTGATGCTTGCATCAGGGAATCTTGCAGGCAATCCATCCAGCGTTGTTGACCTAAGCATGGATGAACCGGAGGTGCTAAGGGCTGGTGCCGGCGATGTAAGTTTGTTTGCTTAGAGGTTCATTTATTTCTGTGAATATAAGCTACGGAAGCTTGATGAGTTGGAGTAATTAATACTTCGCTTATATTTACGTGCGGCGGACGGGTTACACAGAATAAGACTGTGGAAGCAATATCTTCTGCCGTAAGCGGTTTTAGTCCTTCGTAGACTTTTGCTGCTCTTTCAGTGTTGCCGGAAAAACGTACATTGCTGAACTCCGTTAATACCATCCCGGGATCAACAGTAGTAACCCGGATATTCTTGTCAACAGTATCGATTCTTATACCTTGCGTCAAAGCCTTTACTGCGAACTTAGTTGCACAGTAAACATTTCCGTTAGGATAAACTTCGTGTCCGGCGGTAGAGCCTATATTAACAATTTGTCCCTGCATTCTTTCAACCATCAGCGGTAGGATTTGCCTGGTTACAAACAGCAATCCTTTGACGTTGGTATCAATCATTTCTTCCCAATCTTCTGTCTTACCTTCATAAAGCTTATCAAAACCTCTTGCTAATCCGGCGTTGTTTACCAGGATATCTATTTTCTTCCATTCAACAGGAAGAGAGGAGACTGATTTTTTTACTTCATTAAGATTTCTAACATCTAATTTGAAAGAAAGGGTTTTTACTCCATACTTTTTTCTTAATGAATCGGAAAACTCGGTAAGTTTATCTTCTCTTCTTGCCGATAAAATTAATGAGGCTCCTTCTTTGGCGAATTCTTCTGCGCAGGCTTTGCCGATTCCCGAAGAGGCTCCGGTAATAAATGCTATTTTATCTTTCAGTTGACTCATATACTAATCCTTAAATTTCTTTGTAAGCGGTTTCTTGTTAATAACAGGAATGGACTTTCTGATCCGCTTGGTTAATACATTTATGTATGCAAGTAAAATAATCAAAACAAGAAACATGAAGATCAGCTTTTGATTGTAAGTCAGGCTCTCGTTATTCAAGAACCTTGTCCAATCCGTTTCTAACGAAAACGGAAGCAAAATTGAAATAATGCCCATGAAAGATGCAAAAATAATATAGCCGATGTTGATTAGCTGGAAGACAATTATCGATCCTCTTATATGGTCATTAGAAGTTTTGTTCAGCCATAGGAACGACGCCTCAATAAAGAACACACAGGCAGCGAAGGGTGTAACCGTAACGGCAGCAATTGCGAAGAAGCTGTTCAAGTTTCCCGCGGGTAAAATTACGTCCAGCTTTAGTCCGTGAAACTTAATAATTACGTCTCCGTTTATAAAAAGATGAGCCGCAACTATTTTAATTGCCTCAGATAAGTACATTACGGAAATAATTCCCCCGATTAGACCGAGTAATACTGCAATAGCTTTATTCTTCAATTAAATCTCCCGTCGATTTTTGTTCCGCAATTATAACACTTTCCTTCTTTTATTTTGTTAGATAGAACAGAATGCCAGTCGCGTTTAATAAGCGGTGTCCTGCAGTTGTAGCAGTAAGTAGTCTGTCCTTCAGTGCTATGTATATTGCCGACGTAGCAATATTTTATTCCCATTGACAGTGCAATTTCTCTAGACTTTTCAAGTGTACTTGCCGGTGTTTTATCTTTATCTCTCATTTTAAAATCAGGATGAAAGGCAGTAAAATGCAACGGGACCGAATCGCCAAGGTTTTTTAATATCCAATCACATTCATTTCTTACTTCTTCGGGAGAATCATTTTCATCCGGGATTTGAAGAGTTGTAATTTCAAACCAGACGTCTGTTTCATTCTTGAGCCAAATTAAAGTGTCCAAAACATCTTTAAGATGAGAGAAAGTCAGTTTGAAATAAAATCTTTCAGTAAAAGCTTTAAGATCAACGTTTGCAGCATCGATATATTTATACACATCTTTTCGAGCATCCTTATCGATATAACCTGCAGTTACCATTACCGTTTTTATCCCTTCTTCATGTGCAGTCTTAGAAATATCAATTACATATTCTCCGAAAATTGTCGGGTCATTATAAGTAAAAGCGATGGAAGGGACATTGTTATCTCTCGCAAGCTTAACAACATCCTCTGGGGGAACGTTCAGCGAATTTAGCTCGTCAAGCTTTGCTTTGCTTATTGACCAGTTCTGGCAGAACCTGCAGCCGAGGTTACAGCCGGCTGTCCCAAAACTTAAGACGCCTGTGCCGGGATAAAAATGATTTAAGGGTTTCTTTTCTATCGGGTCAATTGCAAACCCGGTCGGACGTCCATATCCGGTTGTGTAAAGCTTACCGCCGTGATTCTGCCTGATATAACAAAACCCCGGCTGACCTTCACCAATCTTACAATACCTCGGGCATAGAGAGCAGAGAATCTTTCCGTTTTCTGCCGGTTCCCACCAGTCGGCTAACTTCATATTTTCAGTTTTAGTCAACATTTTACATTTTACTTTAAATCATTCATTCATGTTTTTAAATTTTTTCTATTACCCGGTATGCGTGTTATACTGAAGTGTATGTTAAATCGTTTCAAAGCGTAACCAGTTAACACGGCTCTTTTCTGAATAAGGGGCGCCTGTTGTAAACATTACTACATCTCCTTCTTTCACCAGACCTTTATCAAGAATTAATTTTTTCGCTTTATCAATTGTAATATGTTCTTTATCTATCTCTTCCATAAAATAGGAAGTAACGCCCCACCGCAGGCAAAGATTATTCATCGTGTCTGTCCTGTTTGAGATTGCCACAATTTCAGACTTCGGTCGGAACTTTGCAAGATTCTTTGCCGTTCTTCCTTTAAATGTGAATACTACTATTGCAGCGGCATTCACGTGTCTGCTTATTGAAGCAATTGCTCTGCCTGTAGAATCGAAGAGATTTTCATCTAGCTTTTTCGGAACAACGAAATCTTCATCCTTCAGGGGGACTAAATACGGTCCGGTTTTACAGATAATATCATTCATAATTTTTACCGACTGCACAGGGAACTTACCCACCGAAGTTTCGGCACTGAGCATTACAACATCGCTGCCGTCAAGTACTGCATTCGCAACATCCGATGCCTCCGCCCGTGTAGGAATAGGATTGTGTACCATTGACTCAAGCATTTGAGTAGCGGTAATTACAAGCTTTCCCGCAGCATTGCACTTCTTAATAATAGACTTTTGAATTACCGGGACTTCCTGCGGCAGCATCTCAACTCCAAGGTCGCCGCGTG
This sequence comes from Ignavibacteriaceae bacterium, assembly GCA_046704565.1. Taxonomy (GTDB): domain Bacteria; phylum Bacteroidota; class Ignavibacteria; order Ignavibacteriales; family Ignavibacteriaceae; genus FEN-1297. Next base: position 26,825 of record JBJKRP010000025.1, read on the forward strand.
CTACCATTATGCCGTCGGCGGCTTCAAGAATCTCATCAAAGTTGTCTACGCCTTCTTTCTTTTCTATCTTGGCGATGATCTGCTTATCAATATTTTTCTTTTTAAGCCATTCTCTAAGATGAAGGATATCCTTTGCAGATCTAACGAACGACAGCGCAATATAATCAATTCTTCTTTTTGAATTTTTACCACCGCCCAGCAGAGCAAATTCGATATCCCTGAAGTCTTTTTCGGTAACAGCCGGAGTTGAGAGGCTCATTCCCGGGAGATTCATTCCTTTTTTGGGTCTAAGAATACCGCCGTTCTCAATTATACAAACTACCGATTCTTCCTTCTTATCAATTATCTTCAGCCTGATTAATCCAACGTCAATTAAAATTGTCTCGCCGATTTTTGCATCCCCCGGAAGCGGCTTATATGAGGTTGAAATTAAATCTTTAGTCCCTAAAATTTCTCTTGTTGTTATTTCAATTATATCGCCGTTCGAAATTTCGATTTCAGGTTCACTTAATTCCCCGATTCTAATTTTCGGTCCTTGTAAATCCATAAGCACAGCCAACGGAATTTTGCCGCCGTCGCAAGCTGAGTCTATCTCATCAAATACTTTGTCGAAAAATGCATAGTCGCTGTGCGAAAAGTTTAATCGCACGCCGTCCATGCCCGCATCCATTAAATTTTTGATCATCTCTGCGCTGGCAGTTGCCGGACCAAGTGTGCAGAGAATCTTTGTCTTTGCAAAATTATCGTTTATGATTTTTTACTCCTTTTCTTTTTTTCTTTACTTCAGTTTGATTTCCATTACCGGTTCTCTGCGCTTTGGATTTAGCATAAAGCTCTCTAATCTTTTTCTCTACTAAGTTGAATACGCTGCTCTCTTCGTATGCGCTGCTTGCGTTGCGTTTGCCCGACTTTACACCGGTCAAAATCTCAATTCCTTCTTCAACTCTTGTTATCGGGTAAATATGGAAATTCCCGGCTTTAACCGCTTCAATTTTTTCCTCCCTTAGCATTAGTTCCTGAATATTTTGAATAGGGATAATTACCCCTTGCTTGTTGTTGAAACCGCGTTCCTTACAAACGTCAAAGAACCCTTCAATCTTTTCGTTTACTCCTCCAATCGGCTGAACGTCACCTTTTTGATTCAGCGAGCCGGTGACTGCAATTGACTGTTTAATCGGCAAGCCTGAAAGTGTGGAGAGCAGCGCGAAAATTTCAGCGCACGAAGCGCTGTCGCCGTCTACTGTTCCGTAAGATTGCTCGAATACTAAGTTGGCGTTGAAAGACAGCGGAAGGTTTTGTCCGAATGTTTCCCTAAAATAACCGGAGATGATTAGCACGCCTTTATTATAATGTCTTCCGCTCATACCGGCTTCCCGCTCAACATTTATTATGCTGCCGCTGCCGAGAGAAACTGTTGCCGTAATTCTTGTAGGACTTCCGAATGAATAAAAATCGGCATCGAAGACGGCGAGGCCGTTTATCTGTCCGACTCTTTTTCCATCTACATCTATCAAGACCATCTTCTCGGTGATCATCTCATTTACTTTTGACTCGAGCAAACCATGCCTTTCTTTTCCTGCTTCATAGGCTTTCTTAACATGAGCGGCGTTTACAATTTTAAAACCGTCATCTACTGCCCAAAAGTTTGCCTCGCGCGCTATGTCTGCAATCTGGGAGAATCTTGCCGTAAGCTTATTCTTGTTGCCTGCGAACTTAGCTCCTATTTCAATTAAATACGCAATTGCGCTTTTATCAAACTCCAGCAGCCTCTCTTCTTTTATTAATTTCTTGATAACACGCGCATACTGAATAAGCACTTCATCGTTTCGTTTTATCTCGTAATCAAAGTCTGCCTTCACCTTAAAAATCTTTTTGAAGTCATCCTCGTAAGCGGCAAGGAGCGAATAAATGTAATCATTGCCGATGAGAATAACTTTGGTGTCTATGTCTATTGGCTCAGGCTTTAATGTTGAAGGCGCAAGCTGGAAGAATGAATGAGAGTCCTGAATTTCAAGCTTGCGGTAAGTTAAAATTCTTTTCAGCGTTTTCCAGACTCCCGGTTCTTCATAAGTGTGTTTGAAATTTAAGACCAGGTAGCCGCCGTTTGCCCTGAGCAGCGAACCGGCTTTTATTTTTGTAAAATCGCTGTACCAGCCGCCCCGGCTGTCGTAAATCTTTTCAATTGTTCCGAAGAGATTTACGTAAGTGGGGGAGGTTTCAATGACAACCGGACAGTCTTTTGTGCCGCTGTTATCAAGAATTATGTTCACTTCATATTCTTTGAAATAATCAATCTGGAATCCTTCCGGTGTTACATCGCCTTCAGGCTTTATTCCTTTAAATATCTGAAGATTGGAAAGAATGCTTTCCTCAACCTGGTCTATATAGTCCTGTACATTTTTATCATTATACTTCTCGCGCAGGTTTTCTATTGCGCCCTTTACAATAACAGATGCAGTCTCTCTTTCGAGTTTCATAAGCTTGTCCTGGAACTCCTCGCTTAACTTTAATCCCTTCCTGAACAATGTTTGAAGATCCTGCTGGTTCTCGTTATATTTTTTCAAAATATCTTTTGCACTATCTTCCGTTAGCCTTCCCTCTTTCACAAATTCTTCAAGCTGATAAATCGGCACCGGCTTCTGGTCTATAATAGGGAAGATGTCAGGTCGTGCGTTCTCACCAACCTTTACCTGACCGAGTGAGAAATTTTCCGACTTTAATCTTTCTTCGAAGGAGCTCATGAGCGCCTGTTCTTTTTCATTGTAGTGCGAAATAATTTTTTTCTTCCGGTTTACATATGCTTCCGTTTCGAGAGACTGCGGTATCCTCTTCTTAAGAACTTCAATTGTTGAAGCAAGGTCCTGGCTGAAGTATTTTGCCTTGCCGACCTGGAAGGTTAAGAGGATCGGTCTATCAGGATCTTTAAAATTATTTACATAAGTATAATCATAGAGCGGCGGGCAGTGCGAGCTGATTGTTTCGAGCATCTTCTTTACCGTAGTTGCTTTGCCGGTGCCCGAAAGACCGGCAATAAAAATATTATAACCCGGGCTGCGTAAATCAACGCCGAGCTTTAACGCCTTTAACGCCCGTTCCTGCCCGATGATGCCTTCAACCGGCTTCAGGTCTATTGTAGAATCAAATTCAAAAATATCCGGGTTACAGCTCCATCTTAATTCCTCCGGCTTTAATTCTTTCGGTCTTTGTGGTTTCGGAAATGCCATGTCTCGCCTGCTGTTTGTTAAAAATTAGAGAACAGTTTTACTGACTAAAAAGATTTTTTGTAAAAATTCTTAAAGAAAATCTAACCATTATTGGGATTAATTTCAAAAACGGTGTCTTGATTTTTGTTACAGTTCTAAAGTCCATATAAATATTAGAAAAAATTATTAAATGAATTGATTATTTTTACGAACGATTTTTTAACATTCGAACCTATCAAATTTATGGACATAGCAAAAGCAAGAGAAAATTTCCCTTATCTTAAACATGGAAAGATTTATTTCAACCATGCATCAACCGGACCGTTATGCACACCGGTATTGAAGAACATTCAGAAAGTTCTTTATGAGAAAAGTGAAACAAACATCGATGAGTACCGCGGTCTCCTTTCAATTATGGCTGAAACAAAGAACGACCTTGCCGCTTTGATTAACTCTAAGCCGGAAAGGATTGCTTTTGTTGACAATACCTCAAACGGTATTAATGTTTTGGCAACAGGATTAAAATTAAAAAAAGGCGACAGAATAATTCTTAATGATCTGGAGTTTCCGGCAAACGTCTATCCGTTTCTTAATATGAAAAGATTTGGAGTTGAAGTTGACTTTGCAAAATCTCACGACGGGATTGTAAATGCTGAAGATGTAATTGAATTAATAAAACCCGAAACAAAAGTTATTTCGATAAGTCAGGTTCAGTTCTTGACGGGCTACAGAGCCGACCTTGAAAAGATTGGAAGAGTGTGCAGAGAAAAAGGAATAATCTTTTCCGTCGATGCAATCCAGGGCTTAGGTGCGGTGCGACTGGATGTTGAAAGAGATAATATTGATTTCGTTTCTGCCGGAAGCCAGAAGTGGCTGCTTGGATTGCAGGGGCTCGGTTTCATTTATGTCTCCCAGAAGCTTCAGGATATAATGCAGCAGGATAACGTAGGCTGGCTTTCTGTTGCCGATGCCTGGAATCTTCTTCATTATGATTTAACATTGAGGAAGACGGCAGACAGGTTCCAGGGCGGCACTCTTAACTCGGTAGGCATTTATGCTTTGAACGCTTCGATGAAGTTCTTTAAGCAGTTTGGATTCGATGAGATTGAAAAGAAGGTCATTGAGAATTCAACTTACTTGATTGACAAGCTTGAAGAAGCAGGAATAAAGCCTGTCCTAAGCGGATGCGATAAAAGGAACATTGCCGGAATAGTCAGCTTCATTCATCAGGAAACTCAAAAGCTTTTTGATTCGCTTGCAAGAGAGAATATCCATTGTGCTGTGAGGGAGGGATACGTAAGGTTCTCTCCTCACTTCTATAATACTGATGATGAGGTTGACAGGGTAGTATCTGAGTTGAAGAAAATAATTTAGAAGATTGAAACTAATGATAAACAGCTCAATGGACTTATGGAGAATTGAATAATTGGTTAATCTATCTTTCCAAAATACCAATGCTTCATCACCTTCAATTTGCCGTCTTATTTTAGAAATTCTTTTTGGCTTCGCAGCGCAAAGGAATTACCGTCAATCGCTCTTGATACGGCAAGTATTCCGTTCAGGTGGTCCACTTCATGCTGAATCAATTCGGAAAGACCATCATGCAAGTCCAGCGATTGAAACTTCCAATCAAGGTCTCTGAAAGTAACGTGACATCTTTTATGTCTCTTCACTTTAACAAGTAAATCCGGGAAGCTCATGCAGTCATCCCAGAGTTCAAACATATCTGCACTTAAAATATCAAGTACAGGATTTATCATTACAACGGGCTTTTCGATATTCATGTAAACGACTCTTTTCATAAAGCCGATTTGCGGAGCGGCAATGGCTCTGCCCGCATTATATTTTTTTCTAAAATCAATCAAGGTATCGTGAAGATCCCCGACAGCATCTTTAACCGCATCAAGCTCATCCTGCTGAACCGGAGTGCAAACTTCATAAAGCTTTGGATTGCCAAGTAACAAAATTTCTCTAATTGCCATATCAAATGTTCTACTATAATGTTTGATGAAAATTAAATTTTTCTTCCTAAATTAAGAGTACCTAAATTTAAAAAGAAAGACATTAGGAAACATCGGATGAGAAAAATAAATTTTACCGGCGCAGCGATATTTTTAGCTGTCGTATTTTTAACTTTTTTGAATACTGCTAACGCGCAGCAGGGTATGAAAAGCCTTGCTAATCAAAAGGCTTCAAAAGAAAATAATAATACTCCGGGCTGGCATAAAGCCGTTAGAATCAGTCCTAAGGCTTCGATTACAGAGACAATCGGAGTTACGGATGTTACTATTTCATACAGCCGACCGGGTGTAAAGGGAAGAAAGATTTGGGGTGGTTTGATCCCGTATAACAAAGTTTGGCGCGCCGGCGCAAATGAAGCAACTGAAATTACTTTCTCAGGCGATGTTTTAATCAACGGCAAAAAGCTCCATGCGGGCTCTTACGGATTCTTTGTTGTACCGGGAGAAAAAACCTGGACAATTATCTTCAACAAAATTGCAGACCAGTGGGGAGCCTTTGAGTATAATGAATCTGAAGATGCAATGCGATTTAACGTTACCCCTCAAACAACAAATTTTCATGAATGGCTGAATTATACTTTTGAAAATATGGTTGTTAATGTTCGCGGAAAAAATTCTGCGGTTGTCTACTTAAACTGGGATAAGTTAAAAGTGCCTTTCACCATTGAAGCGGATGTGAAATAGATACCGGATGACGGATGCTCGATACCCGGTAATAATCGAGCATCAAGCATCCGGCATTAACTCCTGATTGCTTTCAACAACTCATCGGTCTTATCTTCCATTAGCTTCTTGTCTCCTTTACTCTCAACATTAAGACGGATTATTGGCTCGGTGTTGGAGATTCGTAAGTTGAAGCGCCAGGAATCGAATTCAACACTTAAGCCATCGAGATGGTCAACCTTTCCGTTCGAATATTTCTTTTCAAGCTCTGTAAGTTTTCCTGCGGGATTGCTAATCTTAGAATTTATTTCTCCGCTGCACGGATAAGCCTGAATCATCTCTTCGACCAATTGAGAAAAAGGCTTGTTCTCTTCGGAAATTAATTGAAGGATTAAAAGGAATGGAATCATACCGCTATCGGAATATGAATTCTCTCTAAAATAATGATGAGCCGACATCTCGCCGCCGTAAACGGCATTTACCTCGCGCATCTTCTGCTTAATAAAAGCGTGACCGCTTTTTGAAACTACCGGAACACCGCCGCTGTTTTTTACAACGTCCAGAGTGTTCCAGGTTAGCCTGGGGTCATGGACAATATTTTCACCGGGATGTTTTTTCAAAATAGATTTTGCAAGAAGTGCGACAATGTAATATCCCTCGATAAAATTTCCCTTTTCATCGAAGAAAAAGCACCTGTCATAATCGCCGTCCCAGGCAACGCCCAAATCAGCTTTGTTTGAAATTACTGCGTCGATAGTTGCCTGCCTGTTTTCAGGAAGAAGGGGATTAGGAACTCCGTTTGGAAAGCCGGAGTCGGGCTCAAAGAAAACTTGAACCATTTTTACAGGCAATAATTTTTCAAGCCGGTTTAAAGCAAGTCCTGCGCAGCCGTTGCCTGCATTAACTACAACTTTCAGCGGCTTAATTTTTTTCACATCGTAAAAATGGTTTAAATTTTTTATGAAACTTTCCATCACATCCATAGAAGAAATCTTCCCTTTATTTCCGGCAGGTTCGGGAAGATTTCCATTCAAAATCATTTCTTCAACTTCCTGTAATCCCGAATCGTAGCCGACAGGGACGGAATTCCTTTTTACGAATTTCATCCCGTTATATTCCGGGGGATTGTGGCTTGCAGTAATCATTATTCCGCCGTCGGCATCCAGGGCAGGAGTAGAATAGTAAATCATTTCCGTGCCGCAAAGACCTATATCAATTACATCTGCGCCGTAATCGGTTAAACCTTTTGCTAAGGCTTCGGATAGATCTTTGGATGACATGCGGACGTCATGCCCGATTATGACCTTTTTCGCGCCGGTATATTTCGCAAAAGCCAAGCCTATTTTGTAGGCAAGTTCAACATTGAGTTCTGCGGGAACTTTCCCTCTTATATCATATGCTTTGAAGCAGGCTATCTTTTCCATTTTAGTTAAACTCCGTTGAATTAGATAATTGAAAAATTTTTCATGGAATAAATTCTGAATTACAAAGTATTTAGGAATAATTTATTTTTGAAACGACAAATTTATAAAAATAAATTATCGATTCAATTTATCATGGAAAAATAAGGTAAGTATTTTTCATTGGATTTTTTAATAATAACTTTTTACTTTAGCACATTAAATTTATGAGGGAGAAGATTATCGCAACAAATTATACGGTTAAATGGCATTTTGCCAAATGTAACAATTCGAAGTGCAACGCTATTTTCCTGGTTAATCCTGAGGAGACACCTGGAGAATTGGGGTTCATTTGTCCCGAGTGCAGTACTAAAACCACCACCTCTCATGTGGTTCAATGTTCGAGCTGTAAAACTATCTTAAACTTTGTAAGAGCTACGCCGAACGAAGAAAAGGTTGTCTTTAGTGTACCTAAGTGTTCGCATTGTGTTGGGACTGTTGAAGATGAATGGGAAATAGAGCCGCTGTATCAGCCGGACTCATATATTTAACCACTTTTCATTTTCGCTGCTATTTTTCGCTTCTGGAAACTTCAATGCTTTGTTTCCAGAAGCATTCTATTATATTCACGAATCTTTAGTACCTGCCAAGGCATTTCCTAATAATGTTTTTAAACTTATCCGGAATCCGATGGATTTTTCTACTCTTTTTGATAATGTACCCCCAAAATGATAAGCGGCAAAATAATTTGATAATATTTTTGTTATCCTTCGTCATGATTTTAAATTTTGACGTTAAAAATTTAACGGAGTTTTTATGAGAAATTTTTTTAACAAATTTGGAATAGCTGCGACGCTTCTGCTGCTATTGTTTGCTGCAGGTTGTTCGTCTACTTCACAAGTTCAAAACAACGGGGTAGCTAACTATAGCTGGCTAAACCTTGATACGGTAAAAGCGGGGAAATACGATACTGGGACAATGTGGACTTTTGATTACCCGCCTTTAAAATATTTCAAAGAAAAATACAATTTTACACCGTCCGAACAGTGGCTGAATAATGTTCGCATGTCAGCCCTCAGGTTTGCAAACTACTGCTCTGCTTCCTTCGTCTCCGCAGACGGGCTGGTAATGACCAACCATCATTGCGGCAGGGAGTCTGTTGCTGAAGTGACAAAACCCGGAGAAGACTTGTTTGATAACGGCTTCTATGCAAAGACCCTTGCCGATGAAAGACCTGTCCCCGGGCTATATGTTGATCAGCTTGTTGCAATCAAAGATGTAACTAATGAAATCCAGACTGCGATGAACCAAGGAACAACACCGGAAGAAAAAGTGATGTTCCAAAATTCAGAGATGAATAAGCTGAAAAAGCAATATGAAAAAGAGACCGGACTTAGAGTACAGATTGTTACTCTATACAATGGCGGTAAATATTCGCTTTATGAATATAAGAGATATACGGATGTAAGATTAGTATTTTCGCCGGAAGCTTCTTTAGGCTATTTCGGGGGCGATTATGATAATTTTACCTATCCACGTTACGATCTGGACTGCAATTTCTTCAGAGTATACGAGAACGGAAAGCCGCTGCATACCGAGCATTATTTCCATTGGAGCCCGGACGGTGCGGAACCCGGGGAACCTGTTTTTGTTGTCGGAAACCCGGGACATACCGATAGACTAAAGACTGTAGCTCAATTAGAGTTTTTAAGAGATGTCCAATATCCAATGACTCTTAAACTGCTGGATAACCTGGTTGATATTTATTCCAGCGCAATTAAGAATCATCCCGAATTAAAAGCAAAGCTGCAAAACAGGTTGTTTGGTTTTTCAAATTCACAAAAGGCTTACACGGGTATGCTGGCAGGGCTAAGGGACCCGGTTTTAATGCAGAAAAAGGTAGACTTCGAAAAGAAGTTCCAGGCTGCAGTAGATGGAAAGCCGGATTTAAAATCTGAGTATGGCGACTTATGGAGTAAAATAGCTGCGCTTCAGAAAGAGAAAAGCAGGATTACCAATACGAGCTACGCTCTAAGTCTAAGTACTTATGTAAGCTCTAAATATTTTATTATTGCCAGAGATGTAATAAATATTGCCGACCAATTGAAACTACCCGTGGATCAGAGGAGCGATGAGTATAAGGGAGCACAGCTCGATTCAACAATTGATAATCTTGTTCCAAACAAAGCGGATTACGATCTGGATAACGCAATGCTTAAGACCCAGATTGCAAATCTCTATAAATTTTTAGGATCAGATAAGGCGATCGTTGAAAAGATTACCGGCGGAAATACCGGCAATGCGGCGGTTAATTACATGCTAAGCAATACGGTTCTTACAAATGCTGCCAAGCTAAAGGCATTGATCAAAGAAGGTCCGGATGCAATAATGAAATCGTCAGATCCGTTTATATATTTTCTTGTACATACCGAGGCTCAAAAGTCTAATCTTCAAAATGAAGAGATGAAAATAGCTTCCGAGGAAGCAACGTATTCCCAGGAACTCGGCAAGGCTTTGTTTGACGTTTACGGTACTTCCATTCCGCCGGATGCAACATTTACTCTGCGCATCTCGGACGGCGTCGTTAAGGGTTATCCGTACAACGGAACAATTGCACCGCCTTTTACTACCTTTTACGGATTATACGACAGGTATTATTCCTTCGGGAAAAAATATCCCTGGAACTTACCAGAGTAGTGGCAAAATCCC
>JBJKRP010000026.1:0-2825 GCA_046704565.1 Ignavibacteriaceae bacterium
CTATTGCATTTAAGAATGAAGCAGCAAAATATTTCTTCTCATTCTGCGATTTTATTATTATCCATTTTGTATAAAACTCCCTGACGGATTTGTAGATATTTTGACCGGAGGAATTAGACGTCAAAGATTTGTAGATGCTTTCCAATTGCTCTAACAACGGCGAGCGGAGTATCCAAAAGATCGGGGCATCCTCATACCTTATAAAAATTTCTGCGTTTTCCGGCGGTAAATTAAAGCTGTAATGTCTTGCTGCTTCCTTAATTTTTTTTACCGGATCCTGCCCATCGCGCAAAGGTGGCAATTCCGAAAAAACATCAAACTGGAAGAACTCCTTAGCCAGATTTTGAAACCTGGTGACCTGCAATCCGGGTAAGGCTTCTTCGTCAAGTTCGCTGTTTATTATTATATCTTCTCTATCCATAAACTTTCAACAATTATACAACCGATAAAAGCAACCTTTGCGCGTTACAAATGGATACTATTATCCTAAATCAATTATCGAATCTAATTGCTGAAATGTTAATTTTATTAGAAATAATAAAGATATTTTATCTTGAATACGCCGGCTCTTGCGGCAACGTGCATTTTGGCGGGTAGTAATTTTCCGTCAGAATCGAATTGCTCACTTCTATTGTCGAGCTCGTTGTATGCAAAATAAAGCCAGCTCTTGGGAGAGAAGTTGTATGAAAATAAAAATCCGCTTATTAATTGTTCGAGATGCCGGGAAGAGGCATCATACAGATTATCAACATACAGCCGCAAGTTAAGATCGTTTACCGGTGTTATTGAGAAAAACGGTCTGGCATCGTAGGTTATATCTTCAACTCCGCCGGCAGGATTTCCTTCAACCCACATATTGTAGGAAGTACCAAGCTGAAGAATATCGTTTGTATTCCATTGGAAGTTTGCGCCTAACCAAGTATAAAAGGCTACGTAATCACGATTAAAATTATACGTCTTTGCATAGCCGCCGAAAACGCTACCATTCCACTTGGAGCTTATATTAAAGTGCCCGTTGTAATCAATTTCATATGAGTTATACTTTATGCCCTGGTCTTTCGATATTCCCGATTGATATGAAATTTCATAACCCCAATTATCCCTAAACCCCATATTAAAATCCAAAACTAAAAACCTATCTGTATAATGCTCAATATGTTTGTAGTTTGTGTAAACTCCGCCAAGAACCAGAATCTCGCTTATATACCCGACATCAAAAAACCAGTTTGGACCTGCAAGCCACGTAACTTCTGCGGTTCCAATCCATGGGACATATCCTACCTGCTCAATATTAAAGTTATTTCCGAAATACCTGTTTCTTCCCAGCACCCACCAGTGCTGCCCCGGGTAAACAAAGCCGATTGACGCAGCGTAATCTCCTTTTTGGTTTATTACCGACCGCGCAAGTTGATATGAAAGCTGCCAGTCTGATTGCCTGAATGCACCGTCAATATCCAGCACGCCGTATGTTGTGTCTTTGGTTTGCTTAATAACATCCAGAGTTCCGATAGATGAATTTTCACCGAACTGCTGTTTTATCCTGACGGCGCCAAAAAGTGCCTTAGGTTCCGTATAATTGGTTCCGTCGTTTTCGTAACTCTTTTGTCCTGTTTCGGCAAGAAAGCCTCCGTAAGACCAGGTACCCAATCTTCCAAACGCTTTTGTTCCAAGTATCAATGGAACTTCGCCGCCGTCAGGCAGCTTCTTTCCGATTCTTCGTGAATAAAATAATTCAAGCGGACTGTAAAAGCCGGTACTATTTTCTCTCCCTGAAGCCGTAAATACTTCGCTGCCCTCGGTAAAGAACGGTCTCCGCTCATCGTAATAAGTTTCATACTGCGATATGTTAAACTGGTAAGGATCGGCTTCTATCTGTGCAAAGTCCGGATTTGCGGTCAAAAGAAATTTTAACTCGGAAGAGGGATTGTACATTACGTCTAATCCTGCATTAAAATTAACCTTGTATTTGTTTCCTTCCAGATAATCTGCTTTAGAAATTCCAACGGGATAGATCTCAAGGTTTAATCCTTTAACATCCGGCTTAAAATCTTTAAATACCAATTCACCGAACTTCGAGACTCTTTGTCCTTCATTCTTTTCATATTTATTCCAGTATAAATCTTCCGAGTTGACGGCGGGGATCCACCGGTCAAAGTCCAATCCCCAGTAGCTTAAGTTCTTGTTATATTGAATTGACTTGTAGGGAATTTTCATTTCCGCGACCCAGCCCCAGCTATATATTTTTGTTTTGGCAAACCAGATGCCGTCCCAGCTGTAGTCGCGTGTCCTGGCGTCATCTAATAAGATACAGTCTCCTTTTACACCTGAAACCGTGACTATAAACTTGTAAGCAGTTTTATTGTCGTCAAAAGTATCCAGCATCATTGAGACGTATTCGCCTGTTGTATTATCAAGAGTCCCGGTAAACGGCTGGATAAGGCTGCTGTCTTCATAGCAAATGATAAGGCAATACAGCGCATCGTCCGTGGATAAAACCTTAGCCACAGTACGCCAGGTCGGCTTTTTACCGTAATATGGATTGAGCTGAAAAAAATCCGTTGCCGAATCCGCAGTATCCCATACAGGATCAATTGCGGCATTTAATTTAATTTCGGCGTTTGTCTTTTTAAGAATTAATTTCTTTCCGGGATTGCCGCTCTCAGCAAGACACCATGTATTTAATAAAATAATTATAAGCAGTAATTTTTTTTTCATCTCTGCATTTCATAAAGTAATAGATTTAGACCCACATTCAGGTAAAAGATTACTAACAATCCTTTGTTTTTCCACACCGCAAACATGAAGATATTTTTCGATTCAGCGTA
>JBJKRP010000027.1:0-5476 GCA_046704565.1 Ignavibacteriaceae bacterium
AAAGCATACCTGGACAGAACCCGCAGACTAATACGGGCGAACAAGGGAAAAATCTGCGCCGTAATTACCTGGGATGAAGCGATGGAAGGAATCGGTGGTGCTGTACTCAAATCGTTTCAGAAATACGGCGGCACTGGGAAGTATCCTTTTATTGATCAATGCAATAAGGAAGTTAAGCAGCGCTTTGGATACGGCAAATATGGAATTCCTGCAAAAGGTGAAACCAATCCGCAGTCATGGATAGCATTTAGACGCTGGCTTGATTGGAAGCTTTTGGAAATAGGAAAGCAGATTCGCGCAGCCGTACACTCGGTAGACCCGGGTTTACCTTTAATTTCTTATGATATGCAATCGGAACTTTTTCCATTTGAATTTTCTAAGTGGGGAAAGGCTTTTGATGTTATAGTCCGGCAGACGCGTGCATTTACTCCCTCTGAAGACGCTTATTATATGGGATACTTAACAAAGGCTACAGTTGATCTTGCAGACGGGACGCCTGTTTTTGATTGCCCGCATGTTCATAATCAGATGGGCGCTAATCCTCCAAACTACAACGGTAAAGAAGCTCTTCAATTATATTCGCAGATGCTCGTGAACGGAACAGACGGATTTGTAATCTGGTCAATTGACGGAGAAGGGCGTTTAGGACTAAAACGGTTTGACTTTTATTCCGACCGTTTCGGTGCACCGGAACGCTGGGTAACTATGCTGAATACCATTAACAAAGTTTCTACGATGCCGGAATTGAAATATCCTTCTGCGGATTGTGCCATACTTTACTCAGAGGACGCGCTTATGGGAATTGCGAACGGACTGCCGTGGGCATCGCGTCCCGAAATGCAGACTGCATATATTGAGCTCGGTCCATTAGCACGAACATGGTTTAAGTTTATTGATGAAAACCTGATTGTAACCGGAAAGGCTCCTTTAAAAAATTATAAAATGATCGTTGTTCCATATGCGCCGGTAGAAAGAAAAAGCGTAATTGATAAGCTGACAAGCTATGTAGAAAAGGGCGGTGTACTTGTTCTTGCGGATCCCGAAGCATTCGGGAAGCATGACGATGGAACATCCTCAGACTTTATTAAAAATATATTCGGTACATTAAAGACCTCGAATGTTCAAGAAAATAAAATTAATGTTTCCGAAAATGTTATAACCTCCGATGGTTATAACTCATTGCCTATTTGGGCTCCGGAAACATCAACTGCGGCGGCAAGAATTTTTACCGTTGACTCAACAGGATATTCTGCGCGAAAATCAACTATTCAGGCAATGTCCTTAAATGCCGGACACAAGGTTGTTGTTGCTGCAAAATATTCGGATGGAAAGCCTGCGGTAATTGTAAAAAAATTTATGAAGGGCAAAGTTGTACTTTTCGGATTTAACCCGTTCTTCAAAGGCTCAATTCATAATAAGGATTGGCAAAAATTTTGGAAAGACCTTTCTCATTTTAACGGTGTAGTTACTAATCGGAATATTTGGAGATTTCAGTTACCTGATTCGTTGATTTATACTCCCAGGCCGTTGAGCGGAACATGTCTCACCGGTAATTATTTGATGTGGAGCTTATCCAACCCGTGGAATTTTCACAACGCTCAGATTTACGGGACGTATAAACTTATTCCGAAGCCGAATGTAATACCTGATGTGTACCCGGTTTCTGAAATGAACGAGATACCGTTTTCAATCGGTAAATTGACAAACCGTATTTACGCGCCTGCATTTGGAGACGTGAGCTCACGGAAGGGAAGCATAGATAAATGGATTGATAAATGGTCGGGTACGGATAAGGTTGATGTGGATTTCGACTTGCAAAAGCCTTATAATGTAGACCGGGTGCGTCTTGTTCACCAGGGAAATGTAAAAACAATAACCGTACTGGCGCCGAAAACCGGCGGAGGATGGGAGCCTTTAGTTTCCGTACATCCCGATGGACAGAAAAACGACGTTGTTTTGACCGACTGTTCGTTCCATGAATTGCAAACGCAGTATTTGAAATTGGAAATTATGCTTAAGTCAGCATCACAGCCGTTTACATTAGCGGAAGTAGAAGTCTGGTCCAAGAAATAGAAAGTGTATTATTAAATACTTTAACAATTAAAGGAAAGAATAAAATGAAACTGGTAACATACTATAAAAAGAATATTACAAATACTGGATTTGTTTTAGGCGATTATGTTTTTAATATAAATGAATTCTACGATTATTATAAGAAGAAGAACAAAATTAAAAATGAAATTAAGATACCGAATAACATGAAATCGCTTTTAGAGCTTGACGCTTCGAAAGAATTAAAAAAGTTAAACAGGTTCACGTTGGAAAAAGTTCTTAATGATAAAAAGGAGATTAAGTCGTTATTGGATAAGAAAATTATTTCCCGGACAACTAAAGTAAAATTTGCGGCACCGGTTTTAAATCCGCAAAAAATCGTTTGTATCGGATTGAATTATATGGACCATTGCCGGGAGCAGCATGTTGAACCGCCTGATCATCCGGTTATGTTTGCAAAATATACCACCTCAATAGTTGGACAGAATGATAAAGTAACATGGTCTCCCGAATTAACACAGCAGGTAGATTTTGAAGCGGAGCTCGGTGTGGTAATAGGCAAAAAGGCACGTAATGTTAAAGCAGGTTCGGCTTATAATTATATTGCCGGCTACACATGTGTAAACGATATATCTGCAAGAGACCTGCAATTCAGTGACGGACAATGGGTACGCGGTAAGTCATTGGATACTTTCTGCCCGATGGGACCATGGATTGTTACAAAAGATGAAATACAAGATCCTCACAATTTATCAATTAAATGTATTGTAAATGATACCGCATATCAGGATTCAAATACAAAAGAAATGATATTTAAAATCCCGGCACTGATTGAATTTATAACAAAAGCATTTACTTTACTTCCCGGCGATATAATCTCAACCGGAACCCCAGATGGTGTAGGTGTTTTTAGGAACCCCAAGGTTTTTCTTAAGCCGGGCGATAATGTTACTGTTGAAATAGAAAATACCGGACTATTAAAAAATAAGATAGGCTGATCGTTGGATTCATATATATTCAAATAAATTAAGTGAAAATATACTAATGTTAAAAATATAAATTATAAAATGAGAATTATAATATTTGGCGCTCCCGGAGCCGGCAAAGGTACCCAGGCAAAAATAATAGCCCCTAAATTTAACATTCCGCATATATCAACCGGAGATATTCTGAGAAAAGCAGCAGAGAATAAAACAACTCTCGGGCTAAAAGCCGAGGGTATAATGAAAAAAGGTGAACTAGTTCCCAACGATATAATGCTCAATCTGATTAATGATAGACTAGTTCAAAAGGATTGTGAAAAAGGTTTTATATTGGACGGATTTCCTCGCACCGTAACTCAAGCTATTGAACTTGAACGCATATTCGCCAAATTACGGCTTGAAAACATTTTGCTGGTGAATATAAAAATTAATCATGAAGAAATTATTAAGAGGTTAACTGAAAGAATGGCTTGCAGTTCATGTGGTAATATTTTTAATTTCAATGAAATTAGAAAAACTGATAAGTGTCCGTCATGTGAGATGCTGGGTACATTATATCAGCGTCCGGATGATAAAGAAGTTATTATAAAAAAAAGATTGGATGTTTATGAAAATGATACAAAACCTATACTGAAATATTATCAATCTAAAAAAAATATAATAAGTGTGGACGGTAGAAATTCCGTTGAAGATATAACTCATGAAATTCTATCAAAGTTAAACATGGTTCAAAATAAATTATTTTATAACAATATTGAAGGATAACAATGAACTTATTAAACAGCTTAAAGGATAATAAGATATTTATAGACGGCAAATGGATTGTGCCGTCAAGTAAGAAATTATTTTCGGTTAAAAATCCTGCTGATTATGGTGAAGTAGGTACTTATTATATAGGTAGTAGAAAAGATACAACTGATGCAATTAATGCGGCAGATATAGCCTTCAAGAGGTGGAAAGCAAAGCCCGCAAGAGAGCGTGCAAATTATCTTCTATCAATTGCCAAAGCGCTGCTTGATAATAAGGATGAACTTGCAAAGATACTTACAATGGAAAACGGCAAGCCGATTAAAGAATCTTTAGGAGAAGTTGGAGGAGCGGCAGCACACTTTGAGTGGTTTGCGGAAGAAGCTACAAGGCAGTACGGAAGAATAGTCCCTCCGACAAATCCAAACAAGCGCCATTTAGTTATACAGCAGCCGGTTGGAGTAGCAGCATGTGTTGCACCATGGAACTTTCCACTTGTACTTTGGGCGCGGAAAGTAGCTCCTGCATTGGCTGCTGGCTGTACCGTAGTATCTAGAGCAGCATCTCAGACAACACTTTGTACGATCGCCGCTATGAAGGCTATTGAAGAGGTTAATCTTCCTGCCGGAGTGCTTAATCTTGTAACAGGGCCGGCTGCCGAAGTAATGGATGAGCTGATAAACAATCAGAAGTGCAAAAAGATATCCTTCACAGGCTCAACAGAGGTAGGAAGAGATATTATGCGTAAGGGAGCGGAAAATATAAAGCATCTATCGCTTGAGCTTGGCGGGCTTGCGCCGGCAATAGTCTTTGAAGATGCAAATCTCGATGTTGCGGTAAAAGGAGTTCTTGGTGCAAAGTTCAGGAACGGCGGTCAGTCATGTATTGCAATAAACAGAATTTATGTTCATAAAAATATTGCTGAAAAATTCACAACAAAGTTCGTTGAGGAAGTAAAGAAGATAAAAGTAGGAAACGGCCTGAGAGAAGATACGGAGTTGGGCCCGATGGTAGATAATAAATCGGTAGAAAAATTTATTCAGCATGTAGAAGATTCAATAGTCAAAGGGGGTAAATTGCTTTGCGGCGGAAAGAAAATAACGGAAGGCGACTTGGCAAACGGAAACTTTGTAGAACCGACGGTTATTTCCGAAATTAAAGACAATATGCTCTGCATGTGTGATGAAACATTCGGACCATTGGCGCCGGTAACTACCTTCGATACGTTTGATGAAGTAATGGAAAGAGCTAATGCAACACAGTTTGGTTTATCTGCATATCTTTATACACAAAGTTTAAGTACGGCATTTAAAGCCGGTGAAGCCCTGGAAGCAGGGACAATCGGGATAAATGATGATGTTCCGTCAACCACAATTGCACCGTTCGGCGGAGTAAAGCAGAGCGGGCTTGGCAGAGAATGCGGACAGGAAGGACTGGATGCATTCCTTGAAACAAAGCACATGTCGATGGTTTTGTAAATTGAAAGACTAATAAATTACAAGATTATCTTTTAAATATAACTTTGCAACTCGATTTACCAATGTATACTTAGCTTCTTATTTTTTTCAGCACATTCTTTTAAATACATATTTATTAAATTTTGATAAGGGATATCAATTTCAGAAGCCAATTTCTTAAAATAATCAATTGTTTCTTTCTCAAGACGAATTGAAATTTGTTTTTTTAGTTTTTTG
>JBJKRP010000028.1:0-5410 GCA_046704565.1 Ignavibacteriaceae bacterium
ATCGAGGATAGAGGTAACAGTTCTCATCAGTCTGTGCGAGGCATCTTTTATGCTGTCGAATACCTCTGAAAGCTCTTCCGTTAAATAATCTTTAAGATCAATTTCCAACAGGCTTATGTAACCGAGAATTACGTTTAGCGGTGTGCGGATTTCGTGGGAAACCTGTGCTAAAAATTCTGACTTCAGCTTTTCCGATTCTTCGGCTCTCTCTTTCTGTATCTTTAACTCCTTCTCAGTATTAATATGTTCCTCAATTTCTTTTCTCAGGTCAAGAGTTCTTATATTAACGAGCCGCCGGAGAGATTTAATCCAGAAGAAAATTATAGCAGTTATAAATAAAATTACTCCAAGAACGATTAATCCCCACCTTACAACGGTATGAACCCCAACAGTCTGCGGCGCAGTTTGAGTAATCCATTTGTTAAACAGGGCGGAGTAAGTCCCGTTTCTTTTGACGACAGCCAGACCCAGGTTTACGTTCGAGAGTATTAAGGAATCTTCCTTAGGGACTACAAAACCGTACTCTCTCGGGATGACCGGGTAAGCCGTGGTTGTAATATTGCTTAAGCCTAGACTTGCAATGTCTCTTTCTCCCGTAATGCGTTCTGCGATAACTGCATCGTATTTGTCTCCGGATAATTCTTTAAGTGCCTCTGTAACCGATCCTGTTAACACAAGGCTTACTCCGGGTAAGTTTTCTTCCAAATATTCTTCGGCAAATGAGCCTGTTTTGACTGCCACCTGCTTGTCCATTAAATCGGTAATCGAGTTTATGTTCAGCGTCCCTTTTCTTATATAAATTTGTGCCTCTGAAAAAAGCACCGGCGTAGAAAAATCCACCGACTGCTCTCTCTGCCTGGAATAGAACATTGCAGATACATCAAAGTTGTTTCCAAATAAAATTTGATTATATACCTGTCCTGACGGCTTAAGCTGGACAGTGACTTTAAACTTCATCACTTTTGCGATTGCTTTTATTAAATCGATACTAAAGCCGTCCGGATTGCCGCTGCTGTTTATAAACTCGTAAGGATAATCATTATTGTCGCCAAGGTATCTTAAATCAGTATTTGTTTGAGGAAAAGAAAAAGAGAAAAAATAAAATGCGACAAAAAGAAATATTAGCCTTAACGTTAGCATTTTCCTTTGCATAATTTAAAGCTCTTTAGATGAAGCAGAAGATGGCAAAAAAAAATTAAAATCAGCGTGATTTGGATGATAATTCTTAAAAAGATGGAAGATACTCAGAACGCGAGGTAAGATTAGCGGTTCAGGACGGGAAGTGATTGTTAGTCAAAACTCATAAGAAAAATAAACTCTCAGGTTATTATCCTTTGCATATTTCACAACATTAGGATGGGTTGCGTGAGCAATCAATATTAACAATGGCTCTCCTATGGTTACGGAATGTAAATCCTTTAGTTGCCGCAAAAAACTCATCAATATGTCTTACCGACAAATTTGTCTTTGTCTCACCGATAATATCTTCGAGGTAGTAAAATTAGAATAAAATAAATAGAAATAACTTTGCACGCTTCCACTTTTGAATAAGTATTCCTCAATTCAAAAAGTGAATTGTTGTTTTCTGATTTAGAATTAGGCGTATGAAAAAATTCTATAACTCAGCGCAGGATGTCGGTGGAATTGACGAGTTTATGAAACCGTAATCGATGAGCTATCGCTGCGTTTCGCATGGAAACTAAAGCAAAAAAAAATGGCTCTAACGTCTGTAAAATGACAGCTTGGCGCATGTATGCCAAAACGAACCTATCCAAAAGGTTCACCTTCCCATCTCCGGGTAGGGTGGTGAACTTTTTTTGTTCACCGACTATCCTCGCGAGATGATCGCTGGACATACAGAACTGAGCGCTGAACCTTTTTTTTGATGAAGGCTAAACCTTTTTTGTGCGGCTACGGACAAGGAAGGTTCAACGATAGACATTTAAGGTTCAAGAACGAACATCAGAGGTAGAACGATTAACCCTAAAACCGGAAGCTTAAATATGTTGTAACCGTTCGCGAAGCGATCAATACCGACATTTCTATTTTAGTGTTCATCTATGGACAGTAATTATCTATTTGTAATTTGAATACTGTTATTTGATTATTCCTGCACGGTTTATTTTGCATTTATAGCCATGCGTACATATATTTGAAACTCAAATTTAGAACTTTGAATTAAAAATTGTAGTTGAACTTGATTAAGGATTTAGGAGAATTTGCAGGTAAAGAAGTCACGTTAAAAGGGTGGCTTTATAACAAAAGGTCAAGCGGCAAGATAAGGTTTTTAATTTTAAGGGACGGTACCGGACTGCTTCAGTGTGTTTATTTTAAGGGCAATGTTTCGGAAGAAATCTTTGATTTAGCCGATAAATTAGGACAGGAATCATCAATTGAAGTCACCGGCAAAGTGAAAGTAGAACCGAGAGCTCCCGGCGGATATGAGCTTGACGCAACAGACTTGAAATTAATCTCGGAAGCCAAAGACTATCCGATTACTCCCAAAGACCATGGTACTGAATTCTTGATGGATCACCGTCATTTGTGGCTTCGTTCAAGCAAGCAGCATGCGATCTTAAGAATCCGGCACAGAATTATCAAAGCCGTTAGAGACTACTTTGACGGACATGGCTTTACCCTGATCGATACGCCAATACTAACTCCGGCTGCTTGCGAAGGTACCTCAACTCTCTTTGCAACTGATTATTTTGATTTGGGCAAAGCTTACTTATCTCAATCGGGACAGTTGTATGCCGAAGCCGGTGCTATGGCTTTCGGAAAAGTTTATACGTTCGGTCCTACATTTAGGGCTGAAAAATCAAAGACAAGGCGGCATCTTACAGAATTCTGGATGGTTGAACCGGAAGTTGCTTTTGCCGATTTGAACGATGATATGGATTTGGCAGAAGATTTTCTTGAATACGTTGTTCAAACCGTTCTAAATGAAAGAGCGGAAGAATTAAAAGTTATCGAACGCGATACTACTAAACTTCAAAATGTAAAAAAGCCTCTGCCGAGAATTACTTATGACGAGGCTGTGGACATATTAAAGAAAAACGGTATTGAGTTTGAGCGAGGTAATGATTTAGGCGGGACTGACGAGACAGTAGTCTCGAGCCAGTTTGATAAACCGGTTATGGTACATCATTACCCGTCCGAAGTAAAGGCTTTTTATATGAAGCGCGATCCGCAGAATGAAAAGCTTGCGTTAGCAGTTGATGTTTTGGCTCCCGAGGGCTACGGCGAAATTATCGGCGGAAGCCAGAGAGAAGATGATTATGACTTGCTTGTACGGAGGATTCAAGAGCATAATTTACCTAAGGAAGCTTTTGAATGGTATCTTGATTTAAGGAGATATGGATCAGTTCCGCATTCCGGTTTCGGGCTCGGTATAGAAAGAACCGTCGCATGGATTTGCGGATTAGAACACGTAAGAGAAACCATTCCCTTTGCAAGAATGATATACCGGAATACGCCTTAAACCTCTGTAGTTTGTTGTTTTTGGTCTGTTGGTAAAAGGATGAGACGTAATGTTAAGTTGTTATAATCATCATGCAAGCATGTATCTATATCCGCCTATAGGCGTGACCACGTCATAGACGGGCAGTCATGCTTTAAGAATGGCTGATTTTTTTATTAAGTAAGTTTAATTTGAACAATAATTTTTTTATTGAATAATGCCTCTCGAATTAATATTATTTTTTGTCTTTGCGATTATTGCCGCAGTGTCGGCAATCCTAATGATTACAAGATCCAACCCTGTAATCAGCGCATTGTTTTTGATCCTGAACTTTGCAGCGCTTGCTGGCTTATATCTTCTTCTTAATGCTCAGTTTATTGCGGTAACCCAGGTAATTGTTTATGCCGGCGCGATCATGGTCTTGTTCCTCTTTGTTATCATGCTGCTTAAACCCGAACATGAGAAGCTTTTCAGCATCCATCCGAAGATAAAAGTATTTGCGGTAGTTATTGCGGCGCTTGTTTTTCTTCAGCTTGTTTATATGATTTTCCTATCCAATCCTTCATCTTCCGCAAACCCTGGCGTTGCGGCAAGTGTTAAAGCCGGGACAATTGAGGAAATTGGAAAAGAGCTTTATACAAATTATATTCTGCCTTTTGAGGCAGCCGGTTATTTACTGCTTGCTGCCACAATCGGTGCATTGGTTTTAGCAAAAAAGAAATTCGAATAAAATATGATTATTCCATTAGACTATTATTTAATCTTAAGCGCCTTCATGTTTGTTGCGGGCGTTACCGGAGTCCTAATCAGAAGAAATGCAATTATCGTTTTCATGTCTGTTGAGCTTATGCTGAACTCTGCAAACCTAACTTTGGTTGCTTTTTCATCTTATCTGGGAAATTCCGTCGGACAATTGTTTGTGTTTTTCGTAATGACCGTCGCTGCTGCGGAAGCAGCCGTAGGTCTCGCAATAATTATCGCGATGTTCAGAAATAAACTTACAATGAACATCGACGAGATAAATATTTTGAAATGGTAATTCTTCAAAGTTTATGACTCATTTAATATACCTTACCGTTTTACTACCGCTTGCCGGATTTATCATCAACGGACTCTTCGGTAGTAAAATTAAGAACGAAAAGATAATTGGCACCATTGGAAGCGGAACGATCGGGATCTCATTTCTGATCATACTCGGAGCTTTCTTTCAGACTTTAAGCTTGCCCGTTGAGCAAAGACAGACAATTGTCAATCTGTTCACATGGCTTAATGTTGGAGGTCTAAATGTTCATGTCGCTTACCAGGTAGATCAGCTTTCTCTTGTAATGGCTCTGATCGTAACCGGCGTAGGTTTTGTTATTCATGTTTACTCAATCGGGTACATGCACGGCGACAAAGGCTTCTGGAGGTTCTTCGCTTACCTCAACTTATTCATCTTTGCAATGATGAATTTGATCTTAGGCGACAACTTTGTTCTTCTTTTCTTAGGCTGGGAAGGAGTTGGTCTCTGTTCTTATCTTCTCATCGGGTTCTGGTATGATAGAAAATTCGAGAAGAGCACTACAAGCGATGCCGCAAAGAAAGCATTCATAGTAAACAGAATCGGCGACTTCGGATTTTTGCTCGGTATGTTTTTGATATACATGACGTTCGGCAGTTTGAACTTTAATGACGTCTTTACCAGGGCGGCTTCTATAAATATTCCCACCGGCACGTTTGACTTAATTGCATTGTTCCTTTTCATAGGCGCAACCGGAAAGTCTGCGCAAATTCCTCTTTACATCTGGCTTCCTGATGCAATGGCTGGTCCTACACCTGTCTCAGCGCTGATTCACGCGGCAACAATGGTTACCGCCGGAGTCTATATGGTCGCAAGATGCTCAATTATTTTTGCATCTGCACCGGCAATAATGACTGTAGTTGCAATCGTCGGAGTCTTAACCGCTATGT
>JBJKRP010000029.1:0-15995 GCA_046704565.1 Ignavibacteriaceae bacterium
GCGGCTTAATAGGTTTTGTTGCAAACAGCAGTTACATTCTCAGGCAGGCATACATAACTGCCACTTATAGAGTCTTAAACGGACTTACGCTCCAGGGCAGTATCTTAGGAGGCAGCAGCGTCTTTAACTATGCAGGCTACAGTTCCTATATGATTAGGTTTGCGGCTTACTGGTCATTATAAATTTGCAGCCGGGGGGTACGGGCTGTTTGGATTGAATTTTCCCGTATAGAATTTGTAATTTTAATAACTAATTTTTTAATTTTTAAAGTTTATCTTTAATAACAACTCAAAACTATTTTTTGTATTTCCCGGAATACGAGGGTATCACTATTACAACCTTACACAGAGTTTTTGTGGTCGTAGATTCCGGGGAAGCCCAATTAAGAGTTGACAAGTTTGCTTTGAGTTAAATTGATACAGACTATTATTTTATCTTAAAGTGTAACAGAAACTAATTTGAAAAAGCCCATTATATGCAGTAAAGTAATATTATATATGGCATTATAATTGTTTGACGGGCTTCAATAATAACCAGATGAATTATGGAATTAAATCAAGAAATAAAACGGACCGAGATAATTCTGCAAAACGAAAAAGAAGAGTTGCAGACCAACAGCGGCTCTAAGAAATATTTGAGAAGGATTATCATCAACGGATTGATTTCACTCTTTCTTATACTCATAATTATTTACACGCTGCCTAAGACCGTTCTGGATGTAAAATCTCTTCTGGAATATTCTACAATTGTTGCGCTGGTAATATTCCTGTTCATCCTTTTGTTTAGATATTTTGCAATTCTTTTGATGGCATACCTTTATATAAACCAATACACTTACGATGTACCTTTAGGCGGGTATTATCCGTTCGTCTCTATTCTTGTTCCGGTTTATAATGAAGAAAAAGTAGTACTCGATTCTATTAAGTCTCTGCTTGGTCTAAATTATCCTAACTACGAAATTATAGTGATTAATGACGGCTCAACAGATAAGACAAAAAAGGTTGCCGAGACAATGGTCGGCTATCAAAAAGGAAAGTATTCAGACGTTAAAGTTTCTCTGCTCAATAAGCCGAACGGCGGAAAGGCTAAAGCCCTAAATGCCGGAATAAAATTATCCAAGGCAGAGATAGTACTTTGTATGGACGGGGATTCCCAGCTTTCACCCGACTCGGTTAAGCTCGCAGTCCGTCATTTTGCAAATAGAGAAATTGGCGCAGTTGCAGGCAATGTTAAAGTTCTTAACAGAGGAAAGCTGTTTACAGACCTCCAGGCTCTTGAATACATTGAAGGACTTAACATGGCAAGAAGCGCTCAAAGCTTTATCCGGCTGGTAAATATTATCCCCGGACCTATCGGTTTATTCAGGAAAAAGGCTATCGAAGAAGCCGGTTATTATTCAAGCGATACCTTCGCGGAAGATGCCGATCTTACTCTTAAAATACTTGCCAACGGATGGAAAATTTATTACGAGCCGAATTCGATCTCTTTTACCGAGGCTCCGGCAAAGCTTCAGCAACTTTTAAAACAAAGATATAGATGGACCAGAGGGATAATTCAATCAATTAGAAAGCACCGTAAGCTGATGTTTAATCCAAGCATTAACTTCGGAGATACATTTGTACTCTGGACGATGTTCTATGAAGCTTTAATATGGCCTGCAATGAACATTGCCGCGAACCTGTTCTTCATAATTGCTGCTTTGGCTTTCGGCTTTTCAGCGTTGATTTTTTTCTGGTGGGCTGGTTTGGCACTGCTTGACCTGGTTACGGCTCTTTATTGCGTGGCTGTTGAGAAAGAAGAATTCCGTCTTGTGGGCTATTCAATAATTTATAGAATGTTCTTCATATTAATAATAGATATTTGTAAAGCGATGTCTACTGTCGAAGAGTTTATCGGTATAAGAATGACCTGGGGAAAACTCGAGAGAGTAGGAGCCGCAAAAGCGTAAATTTTTATAATCATTCATGAGGTAAGTAATGGAACTTATTCCTATTTTGTCAACAATCATTCTGGTAGCAACAATCAGTACTTTTCTTTTAGCTATCGGTGCATACATTCTCTACAAGGTTAGAGAAAGGAAAGGACAGGCAGCAGTTGCTCCTCAACCTACGGAGGTAAAAGCTGAGCTTGTAACGCCGGCGGCAGCGCCATCTTCTAAGAAGGCTGAACAGCCGAAGGCAGTTCCCCAGCCGGTCTTCATCGAACGTCAGCCTGTTATTATTCAGCAGCAGGAGACACAGAAACCGATGCAGCCACGCTTTACTCCGAAGCCTCAACCTTATACACTTTACGGACAGCCGACCGCTGCAAGGTTTCAGCCGGTACAGCGGCAGAGGGCAGGACAAAGCGCTCAAGCTACACAATATACTCCGCTAACAGCCGAAGAAAAATCTTCAGTTGAATCCAAGTTCATGAAGTACACAACTGAAGGGTACGTACCGGCTAAAGAAGATAAGGAAGCCGGAGCTTTAAGGTGGCGGTAAAAGCTAAAAAAACCGGAGGTGTAAACCAGGGTTTGATTGTCCTGTTTGGCGGGATAATACTGCTGGGCGCCGTGTTAATTTATCTTTTTATTCTGCGTGGAGTTTACGGAAAGTTCTCTACTGCCGAATTACTTCCCGATACAAAGGTGGTAAAGGATATTTTTTACGGCGAGAAGCCTAAGGTAGCAATACTATATTCGAGGTACACAGAGAACATGCTTCCTGAAGGAAGTACGTGGATTGCCGATAATATTTCATCCTGGAAAAAACTACTTTCGAGCGCGGGCTATAGTTATGATATTATAGCCGACTCTTCGATTGAACTCGGTCTGGCATCTAAATATAAGGTTATTATTCTGCCTGGTTCCAAATCAATGAGCAGCAAAGAGATAATGCAGATAAAAGAATATCTGAATAAAGGCGGGAGTATTTTTGCAACAAGCGGAACGGCATCTTTCACAGATGACGGGAAATGGCGCGGGTGGGAATTTATATCCCAGATATTTGGTATTAATTTTTCTAAAGAAATTTCGAGAGATGAGATTACAAAAATTCATACGCTCCGCGGAGGACTTCCTTTAACAGCTAATATACCTGCGGGCTTTCCGTTAAGAGTTGCTACCTGGGATAGACCGATGTCGGTTGAAGTTTTAGATCCTCGTACTACTCAGGTTAGTTTCTGGTATAATTACAGGCTGCAGAGCGGGCTGTCGAGAGATGCGATTAAAAAGAGTGCTGGTATCGTATACGGAACCTACGGCAAGGGAAGGTTTGTTTGGATGGGCTTTGATATTAATTCCGTTATCGGTATTCAGCAAGAGGATTATATTTACATGGAGGCGCTTTTTAACAACAGCCTTAACTGGCTCTCGCGTCTGCCCATAGCTATTGTAAAAGATTGGCCGTCAAATTATGACGCAGCCGCAGTGGTTATTCCCGTACTTTCAAAAGACCCGGGAAATATTAAGAACATTTTACCTATACTAAATGCCGAAAAAATTCCAGCTACGTTTTTTGTCCGTCCTTCGCTGGCACAGAACGACAAGAGCCTTGTGAGACCGCTTGCAAGATACGGCGAGGTAGGCGCGCAGGTTGATATAGGATACCTGGCTTCGGTAAATGATACCGTAAACAAATTGAATGATTATGATACCCAGCTTGATAAATTAACAAGCGCAAAAAATATTTTACAGACAACTGAAGGACAATCCATAGTCGGTGTTATGCCTTACTACGGAATTTATGATCAGAACACTGTGCTTTCTTCAATAAAAGGAAAGTATAAATATATATTTACAGATTCTCTTACCGATAGGTCTGTTCCGAAAACTATCGTAAAAGGCGATAGCCTTGTAGTTTCAATTTCAAAAACAGGAAGAGACGACTATGAGGTGATAAGAGATTACGGTTTAACCGAACCCGATTTTCAATTCTATACTTATCAAGAAGACATAGACCGTATTTTATTTGAAGGCGGGTTATATACCTTTAAATTCCATACGGGATATCAATGTACGCCGGCAAACGCAGGAGTTGTTAAAAAGGTAATCGACGATCTAAAGAAGAAGGGTTACTGGATAACTACTTTATCCCAGGTGGAAAACTGGTGGGCAAGAAGGAATTATGTTGAAGTACGCGTTACTCAAAGAGGCGATACCCGGATAGCATTAACGGTTTCCAACCCGGGTAAAAAAGTAGTAAATAACCTTGTGCTCGAAGTTGAAATGAGTGAACCTGCAAAGAACATTACTCTTAGTACGGAAATAATCGGTACCACTCCGGCTAAATATGAATACAATAAGGAAAAACGGACTATCTACGTCTACATTAATAATCTTAAGGCAAGCGAGTCCCGTACTTATTATTTCGATTACTACATTCCCAATGTTTAAGGGAAGTTTTAAATGTTAAGCAGGAAACACTATACCGACCGTCTTTCTAAAAGAATTAATTCCGGCAATAAAGCTTCCGCCGGTTTGGAAGGGGAATTGTTATATAAAAAAAATAAAAGACTTAATAAGTTGATTCCCGGATTATTAAAAAGACAGTACAAGCTATTCGTGCCTGTTATTCTGTTTGCAGCTTTTCTCTATTTTAACGGCTGTACCGATTTATTTCTTAATCCATCCGGCAGCAATTCTTCTGCAGGCAGTAAGCTCTCCGTTAAGATTATCAGCCCGGTATCGAGCGATACAATTGCCTATGCAGGTACGAATATCTCTTATAACCTTACTACCGATGCCGGTATTAACTTTATCGAGCTTTATATTAACGGCGTAATTCATAGATGGAATCCCGTCAACAGCGACGGTACTAAACCGGTTATTCCTATTACTCTTGATTCTACCTATATAAACAGCAGGATAACCTACTTCCTCATTTATTATGATAAGGACGGCTTATCGGCAAGAAGCGATACTATAAAGAATGTTTTAATTACCGGTGTACCGCCCATAACGCCGTACTATTTTTCTTTTATAAGAATAAACAGCGACGTATTAAATCTTTCATGGAAAGATTCCACATATACAGGGCAGACCGGTTATGAGATATGGAGAAAGCGCGGCTATTACGGCGGCTACGAGCTAAAGCTTGTTGCACCACCGGGAACATATAATATCAATGACGAAAATGCCGAGGATACTACCGTCTATTATTATAAGATCCGCTCCCTTAACAAGTTTGGTACTTCAAATTTCAGCTATGAGTTAAATACTTACGGCGAAGGTGCGGCTCATTCTATAGCTCCGCCTACTGATTTGGAAGCCCAAGCCGTCAGCCCGCAAAAAATTATTTTGACCTGGAACGATGACGTAACAGGAGAAAATTATTTTAAGATTGAAAGAAGATATACCTGGGCAAACTATACAACCGCCGGGACAACCAACAGGAATACAACTCAATTTGTCGACAGTGCTAACGGGCTTACTCCATCTACAGGTTATTATTATAGAGTCAAGGCTGTTTCAGGCAGTGATTCATCCTGGTCAAACGAAGTCTACATAGTAACTCCGTCCCAGTAATTCCTATTAGATTATTTATAAATTTCAAAATGGTTAAATTTGCTAATCATAAATTAGAAATTGTGGAAGAAATTGAAACAGGCTCGCAAAATAAATAATGCACTTTTTAATGCTCTTAGTTCCAACATTTCTGATCCATTTATCGTAATTGATCATAACGGGGGGATTATATCTTTAAACAAAAATGCGGAGTCGCTTTTCTTAATCAAAGTCCCGGTAAAGAATATCTTCGATCTGTTTAATGATCAGTCTATAAGCAGACTGAACGACCTGATTGAGAAAGTCTTTGCAAGCGGAAACCCGGTAGCCGAGAATGTTCACCTGATTTTAAAAAACGGCACGGAATTTAATGCCCATGCCGTTATAAATTCGTACAGCGAGGAGAACGAGGTATTTATCTTCTGTACTTTCCGCAAGAAAGAATATAGACTTAAGCTTGAAGGAGTGACTAATCTAAAGGCAGAAGCGGTAAACGTCCGGGATGTTGTTCCAAACAGTTCTTTGTTAGAAGTTGTTGAACAGATAAAATCTTTTTATCCTTTTACCTTTATTGGTAAAGAAAAGATGAATAAAGTGATCAACAAGCTTGATGAAATGTTCTGGCTTAAGGATGAGAACGACATCTACGTACTTGCGAATAACAGATTAGCCGACAGCCTCGGAGTAAAATCATCCCAGATAGAAGGCAAGCCGGCTCAATCATTTTTACCTGCCTATCTAACAGAGTTTTATAAATCGATTGAAAAATATATCAGCCAGACGCTTAATTGCGTTGTACTAGATGGAATTCCATTCTCCGGGGTAAGCGAACCTAAAAAGTACAGAACGATTGAAATACCTTTAAGCGATACGGACAACAACGTAATTGCAATAGTCGGCTTTGCCTTGCCGAAAGAAAATCAGGTTGAAAGCTGGAAAGATAACGGAGCCTTTGACCTGACATCCAACCTGCTGGAGAACTTTCCTGAAGCGGCGGCAATTTTGAACAACGAAGGAATTATCAAGCATCAAAGCACAGAATTTAGTAAATTGTTCTCCAGTGAAATTTCTGATTTGCGTGGTTCCGGTTATGCTAAGGTACTGCCGCTTAATATTGCAGAAAGAGTAGCGCATTTTCTTGAAGCAAATTCGATAAGCGAAAAGTTTGTCGTCGAAGCTGAGAAGAGTCTTAAAGCAAGAGCAGGAAAGCTTGACGTCTCTTTGAACAGAATTATCCGGGATGGTGGTGAGACGGAAGGGTTCGTTATCCTGGTTGGAAAAATAAAAGCGGATGATAATTTAGAAAATATAATTAATGCCAGAGGAAAAATGTTTGAAATCTTAATAGAAAATAATCCTGAACCTATGTTTATTTATGATACGGAGAATCTTAGATTCATCGAGGTGAACAATGCGGCTTTAAGCCTATATGGATACAGGAAAGATGAGTTTTTGCAGATGGATTTGACTGATCTTTATACTCCCGAGGATATTCAGACATTGCTCGATTCTTCCAGCATAACTGCAAAAGCAGGAAAGTTTACCGGTCCGTATAAGCATAAAAAGAAAGACGGCTCATATGTTTTCGTGGAGATCAGCAAGATAAACTTTAAGTACAAAGATAAGGATGCACATTTCAATATTATAAGAGACGTGACCAGGAACCTTGAACTGGAAAAGAGAAGTCAGCTTTTCAGGCTTGCTTTTGAAAATACCGATGACGTACTCTTTGTAACAGATAATATTGGGTTGATAACTTTTGCTAATCCTTCCGTAAAAAAAGTTCTTGGTTATTCTAAGGAAGAAATTGAGAAATCTTCGTTTAATTCCCTCGTTAAAAATGATGACAGGGGAACCGTAAACTCTTCGGTCTTCCAATCTTATTTGAAGGAAGCGGTAACAATAAATACGGAGCTGAAAAAGCAAAACGGAGATTTTGTCGAGGTCGAAATGACGGCTTTGCCCGTATTGAATTATAAGGGCGAAGTAGACGAGTTTAGCATTATCTGTAAGCTTGAAAATGAGCAGCGACCGGAAGTAAGAATAAAGGAAGTAATTAAAGAAGTATACGTGCCACAGCCTTCGGCTGAAGAGGGACAGAAGAATGAGTCCTTGGGAGCGAATTTTTTACCAAATCTATTCCATGAGCTTTTGACGCCTATAAATGTTATACTTGGCTTTGTTCAGGAAATAACCGAGAGTATTACCAAGCCTACCGATGAGCAGGCGGAAGCAGTAGATATAATAAACCAGAACCGTTCAAGGCTTCTGAATATTATGAACTCAGTCATAGAGTATTCAAATATTAAGAGCAAAAATTTTGAATTGAAGCCGGAAGAAATAAGCATTACCGACGTGATTGATCAAATTCATAACGACTTTAAGGAAATTTCAGGCACGAAGCGTATGGAGTTTGCATACGGTAAAATATCTTCTTCATTAAAGTTCAGTTCAGATAAACAAAAGTTTCATAGTCTTGTTTCTCTACTGATGAGATTGACTGTACAGCTCAACAAGGAAAAGAAGATTTACTTTTCCGCCTATCAGAATGAAGACGGAACGTTTGTAATTTCGATTAAGGATAATTACTCTGGTGTTTCTAAAGGAATGCTTCAAAGCCTAAAGTCAATCTTCGAGTTGGAAAGCGGCACCGTTTCAAAAGACTTTGGAATCTCAAGTCTTACTTTACGTCTGCTTAAAACTTTGCTTGCAATTTTAAAAGGCAAGTTCCAGGTTTTTATTCTGCCGAACGAAAAGATAGATTATGGATTTATATTCCCGGTAGACATTACTTCATTGATCTCTGGAGAAGATACCGAAGAGCCGGCAGCATGGGATAGCAATACTGAATTGGCGCACGAAACTATTAAGGAGGTAAATGAAGAAGATGTCCTCCAGGAAGAATTTGAGCAGATTGAACCTAAGATAACGGATATACCGGAACCTTTACCTGTTGAGAAAACTGAACCTGAAAATATTATTGAGGAAATTTCCGAGCCCGTAGTAGTAAAGCAGGATTTTCATTCTACCAGGGAAAAGATAGAACTCTCATCATTGACCTGCCTCTATATTGAGGATCAGGTTGATTCCCAGATCCTTTTCAAAGTTCAGATGAAAGAATTAAGAGAAATCAAATTTGCCATAAGCTTTGAAGAAGCTATACCCCTGCTGGATAACTCTCATTTCGATTTTATTGTAATGGATATTAATCTTCAAGGCGAGTATAACGGACTTGATGCCCTTCGTATAATCCATAAGATGCCGGGTTACGAAAACATTCCGATAATTGCTGCGACGGCTTACGTTCTGCCGGGCGATAAAGAAAAATTTATTGCCACGGGGTTTCATGATTTCATTTCCAAACCAATCTTCCGCGAGAAGATGATCGACTCGCTTGAGAAGATTTTTATGCTCCACGTTTGACCTTATAAAAAATTGTGCTGTCCTAACTGTGCATCCATCAGCACGGGCAGAAGTATGTTTTCCCATGTCCGTTATTTGGGCTCTTGATGTATTTTTATGCGGATGCTGTCATACTATTTCATTTCCCATTCAAAATAAAAAATATCTTTAAAGTATTTGTTAGCCGCATCTCAATCTTGTTATAAAGTTATATATATTGTTGAATAATATATTCAACAAAAGAAAGAGTGCGAGATGATCAATAAGCTTACCGGAAAGTCAAATCTAAAATTATTAATTACTCCCAAAAGAATTTTATTAGCATTTACTCTTTCATTTCTTATCGGAAACATCCCGTTAGTCGCACAGGCATTGCCGGAATATCAGCTTAACGATATTATTGTTACGGCAAGCAGAATACCAATGACTTTTTCAGACTTAACAAGGGATGTAATTGTAATTGGTCCCGAAGAAATTAAAAACGCCCCTGTAAACAGTGTTCAGGGCTTGCTTCAATATGCGGCTGGTGTTGACCTGCAGCAGCGCGGCGTTGATGGCATCCAGGGCGATGTAAGCATAAGAGGCGGTTCATTTGAAGAGACTTTAATAATGATTGACGGCGTCCCCATGAGCGACCCTCAGACAGGGCATCATAACCTTAATTTGCCCGTAACTCTTGACGACATTCAAAGGATTGAAATTTTGAAAGGACCTGGCTCGAGCGTGTATGGAGCGAATGCTTTCAGCGGTATTATTAACATAATTACTAAGAAGAACGAAGTTTCGTCACTTTCGCTTCAGGCAAGCGGCGGACAGAACAGCTACTATGACGGACTGCTTCACGCATCAATACCGGTGGGAATTTTTAAAAACCACGTCTCTTTTTCAAAACAGAAGTCCGACGGGTATATGCATAACACCGAATTCGACATAACGGATTTTACCATCGGCTCATCAATATCAGCCGGCAGCAGCAATATAAATTTACTGTTCGGCTACAACGACAAGAAGTTTGGCGCCAACAGCTTTTATTCAACACTTTTTCCAAATCAGTGGGAACATACGACTACAAAGCTTCTCAGCGTGAACGGTTCCTTCGGTAACAGCTCTTTACAGATATCTCCTAAAGTTTATTGGCGGCATAACGACGACAATTATATCCTCGATTATACTGATCCTTCATTTTATGAGAATAATCATCATACTGACGTTTACGGTGCTGAAATTCAGGCTTCTGCCGCAACGGGCATCGGCATTACTTCTTTCGGCGGAGAATATAATACCGACAAGATTGTCAGCAACAATCTGGGAAATCATTCAAGAGTAAAAAAAGGAGTCTTTGCAGAACAAAAGCTTTCGCCTACTGATGATTTTACAGTTATAGCTGATGCTTATGCTTACGATTATTCGGACATAGGATGGAAGATTTGGCCCGGAATTAATCTTGGTTATAACATTGCAAAGGACATAAGGCTGTTTGGCTCTGCCGGCGAAGCTTTCCGTATACCAACTTATACCGAGCTTTATTATTTCTCTCCTGCAAGCGTGGGTAATCCTAATTTACACACCGAAGAAACGGTTGATTATGAAATCGGACTAAACATAATGCACCCTGCATACAATGTAAGAACAAGTATCTTTTATAAGCAAGGTAAGAATTTAATTGATTGGGTAAGAGCAAATGATTCTCAACCCTGGACTGCGCGGAACATAACAAACATTAATACTGCCGGAATTGAGCTTAGTCTTCAGGTAAATCCTTCGGCTTTTATAAATAACTTCCCGATATACAAAGCGGGAATTGATTATACTTATTTAAATTCGAGCAGGGTATCCGACGAATTCCAATCGCAATATTTACAGCAGTATCTGCGTCATCAGTTAATAATAAACATTGAGAACAACTGGTGGGCAGGTATTCAGCAAAGCTGGGAACTTCGCTATGAAAGCCGCGTTAATGCCGCAGATAATTTTCTTGTCAATACACAGCTCTTCCGCCGCTTTAATGGTTGGGAAATATTCTTAAAGGCGACGAACCTGCTTAATAAGTCTTATTATGAAATAAGCGGCGTACCGCTTCCTGGGAGATGGATAACTGCGGGGATAAAGCTTAATATTGGAAAATAACATGAATGCGGGATTTGATTATTCAAATTATAGAGTTAAATTATTGTAAGCATTTTTATAATCAGTATTCAAATTCAGAATGTTTAATGAAGAAAATAAATATGTTGAAGCTGCCAAAGACATAATCCTCGATCAAATAGATAAAAAAAATATTACTGTATTTCTATTCGGCTCCAGGGCAACAGGCAAAGGTAAACGTGATTCTGATCTCGATATCGGACTTTGGAGTAATAATAAGATTGAAAGCACTATTATGCGAAAGATTCGTAGCGCGATTGAAGAATCGATAGTCCCGTATCATGTAGATGTTGTTGACTTTACTACTGTAGAAGAAAAATTTAAAAAGATAGCTCTAAGAAAAATAATAATATGGAACAGAGGGAAAGATTTCAACTTAAATTAGAAAGTTTTGACAAAGCGGTTCAAAATTTCGATGTTTCATTAAACATAGACCTAAATCAGTACAGCGACGAGGTCGCCGATTCTATTAAAAATGGGAGAATACAAAAATTTGAATTTTGTACTGAACTTACCTGGAAAGCAATTAAAGAATACTTATTATATATTCACGGAATAGCAGCTAGATCTCCCAAACAATCCATTAAAGAGTTCTTTCTTATTGGTGGTATTTCGAATGATGAATATGAGACAATGCTGAACATGTTAGATGATCGTAATAAACTAAGCCATGTTTACAAGGAAGAATTTTTTGATAGTATTTATAAAAAATTAGCCGATTATATCACTATTATGAAAAAGATTAGGGCTATTTTATTTAAGTCCTTAGGGGAAGAGAGCTTTTAGTTCCGATCAATAAAAATTTATACCTTACTGTAACTTTCCCACAACTCATCTGTCTATTTAAATAAAAGAATGAATAAAATTATTCTGCAAAGTAAAAAGGAAAATATTTCTCTGCCGGAGCTTTACGAAAGATACTGTAAGGATATCTTCAAGTATTCTTTCAGCATATTAAAGTGCAGGGAAGAGGCTGAAGATGCTGTCCAGGAAGTCTTTGTTAAGTATGCAGAGAGCGAGAGTTCATTCAAAGGCAACTGCAGCTACAAAACCTGGCTGCTGATTATTACAAGAAATTATTGCTTTGGCAGAATAAGAAATAAGAACTTTAGGAACGAGGATATTAACGATGAGCGCTTTGACAGCGGTATTGACCCGGATTACGATTCGCAGATTTCTCTGCAGGACGCGCTGATGAAACTATCGAGCGAGTATAACGAGTTGATCTATTTAAAAGAATATGAAGGGTTCTCTTACAAAGAGATTTCCGAAATTACCAAGCTTACCATTGAGAATGTAAAGATAAAATTGTTCCGCGCAAGACAGGAATTGAGAAAGATTTTGAAAGGCGAATGATGAGACATTATGAATTGGAAATAAGTCAGTTTGCGGATAATGAACTATCTGCCGATAAGCAGAAAGAGCTTTTTGCGCATTTATCCGGATGCAATGAATGCAGACAAATTCTAAGCGATTTTATTGGAATAAAGAAAGATTCAAAATTATTTTATAATGAATTAGAGCTGGAGCTAAAGCCTTTTAGGTTTCTTCAGGAAATTCAAAATAAAAAGGAAAATAATATATACAAAGCGCTTTTCTACTTTTCTGTAGCGGCTTCGATAATTTTAGGTATACTATTCCTGATGAGATATTCAGGCAGCGCTTTGACTGAAAGGCAATATCATGTGCTGGAAAAGAAATATAATAAACTTACTTTAGAACAACATTCGCTTGAAGAAGAAATGGCTGTTATAAAAGCAAACGCCAATACAAAAACTCATTATCAAATTAATGCTTCTAATAAAAAGGCTAAAAGATTAAAAATTAAAAGAACTGAGTTGAATTCTTTTTCTCAATCTTTAGTTGAAAATGATATTAAGCATCCTCTGAAGCAGCAAGAAATCAGAATTGTCCAGGTAACAAAAAACGATTTCCTAACTCCACAAATAATAGGCAATTGACGTGAAAAATCTTTTAATTTCCTTTATAGCTGTAACAATATTCTCCTGTTTTCTCAATGCACAGACGGATAATTACCGTTTAGATTTTAAATTGGTTGTAAAATCCAAAGACGGCAGACAAAAGCTTGTTCTATTCAATCGTGGAAATATTGACGCCGCAACCGACGGTTATATACTTATAACAAGGGGGTACAAGAATATTGAAGGTCAAATCCAGAAAGGCGGATTTAATTTTCTTGACCCTAAAATCTTTGAAGTAGGTATTGAAAGCCTTCGCCGGAAATGGGTTGAAAATAATTTCCCGCTGAAAGACGTTACTGTTATGTCAAACGGGATCGACGTCCAAAAAGTTTATTCTTTTGAAATAAAGCCCGAGGTTATCAATATTCAGAGCGATTCTATAAGCTTTTTTATTAAAGGCGCTTTTTATGATTTGTTGAGCCCGAATGCCGGACTTGACGAATTCAATTCGAACTACAATATAAATCTTACATATAAGCTTTTTAAGGTCCCATACAATAAATCCGTGTCCCTGGATTTTTTAAATGAACAATTTAAAGACTTTACCTGCTCTGTTACATTTAAGAAGATCAGAAAGCAGGATGAGTATTTATCTATTAAAAATAATCAGCATCTCTTTGACGGGATCAAACAATCTGCCGGAGAATCTACCTTGCCACATAACGTACGGTTTAACATC
Source organism: Ignavibacteriaceae bacterium (assembly GCA_046704565.1). GTDB lineage: Bacteria > Bacteroidota > Ignavibacteria > Ignavibacteriales > Ignavibacteriaceae > FEN-1297. The sequence continues at coordinate 13,694 of JBJKRP010000029.1, forward strand.
GGAGCAGAATTCATGAGGACTAAGGCTGATGATAAAGATCATTATATCTATTTTTCTCCTTATAACTTTTTATTAAGAATTCAGCAGCACTCGCTTATCCCCAAAAATAAATTAATTGACAAGCCATTTGATAATAGCGCAGACCTGCCGGTTGATGCTTACTATGCAGAAATGACATTTCCTTTCAGGCTTTATAATAAAGAAAAGGCTGAGCTTTATAAAGACTATAAGACGAAAAAGGAAATATTCAGGTCCAAGTACAATGTAGTTGTGGTGCCGGTTTCATTAAACGAAGACACACTAACGGCTGATGTCTTTCTGAATTATTCTAAGATTTCACTTGATGATGATATTCCGAGGTGGACGCCGATTAAAAAGCGCATTAAATTAATTGAAGGCAATCTGCCTGTAGCCCTGGATCTTCCGAAAGAAAATTGGAGTGCTAACTTTACAAGGGAAGGCGAGAGGTATAACATCTACGGCAACTCCGATTTTGAAAGATATGTAAATGAATATCTGCTGCTTTCATTCCATTCAGTAAAACAAATTAACGGGAACTAAATATGAAAAAGCTTTTGATAATAACTTTTATTTGCGCCGCTGCTCTCTTCGCTCAGGAAAATAATAAAGGGAGGATCATTTTTATTTTCAACGGCGAAAAGATTGATTTACCCATAACTTCGGTTTCAATAATAAAGCAGGAACATATTGTTGTAAATGCCAGAGCCGAATATAATGCGGATAAGGTAGCGCAAATGGTAGCGCTGGAAATAGGATTTAAGAAATTAGCACCGGGCGACAGTGCGGCATTCCCTTTAATCAGGATCAATATAAGTTTAAGAGACAATTCCAAGCAGACGGGAAATGATTTGTCAATACAATATGACCGTAATGGAGTTAGCGGCGGGAACGGGGAAAATGAAACGGCTCATTACGGCGTATTTAATAAGGGTGAAAGGGTTAGCTGGGATATAAATAAATTAAGTTTAAGATTTAACATAACCAGTGTTTCCTATACCGACAGACAATTAAAAATATCAGGAACTTTCAGCGGTACGTTCAGCTCATTGATAGCGCCTAAGGGACAGATAGTAGATATAAAAGACGGCGAGTTTGATATAATAATTTAATAAGTCGGATAATCTTATTGCCGGATCAAAATAGTAATTTCAATTTTTATAACTTTATAATGATTTTTTCTTTTTAAAGCCGGAACCCATTCGCAGAATAAGATTCAGGTTCCTGCTAAAGATAGATAATTAACAATAATGTTAACCATCTCTATTTAATCTAAAAGTCAATAAATACTTTTAGTCTGCTTTCATCCCGGAGGCCATGTCATCTTTCTTCCGCCCAATAAATGCATGTGAAGATGGTAAACTTCCTGACCCCCGTTATCTCCGCAATTGAATACCAGTCTAAAGCCGTCTTTATCAATGTTCATCTCCTTAGCAAGCTTGTTTGCGGCGTCGAACAATTTTCCTAAAAGCTGCGCATGCTTTTCTCCGTCTAAGTCGGTTATCTTCGGGATTTCAATCTTGGGTATAATTAAAATATGGACGGGCGCTTGCGGGTTTATGTCCCTGAATGCAAGGACGTCATCGGTTTCGTAAACTATATCAGCCGGTATCTCCCTTTTAATTATTTTTGAAAAGATATTGTCTGCCATAGTTATTCTTCCTTCTCAATTCCGAATTTTTTCATTTTGTTATATAAATGGCTCCGCTGAATATCAAGCACCTCGGCAGTTTTGCTTATGTTCCAGTCGTTTGCTTTTAGCTGTTTTATAATGAAAGCTTTTTCGGCTTTATCTTTAAATTCCTGGAAGGAATTGCTGGTATCTATGATGTCGCCGAGAGAAGTCTTGCCCGCTGTAAATAAAAACTCGATATCTTTTTTAGCAATTTCCTTTTTATCTATAAGGATTATTATCCTTTCAATTGCATTGCGTAGTTCGCGGACATTACCGCTCCACGAAAGCGTTTGTAGAAATCTTAAAGCATCTTCAGAAAAATGCACCGGTTGCTTTTTGTGCCTGGAGGTAATGTCATCGGCAAAGCGTTTTACAAGTACGTGGATGTCTTCAATCCTTTCTCGTAGAGGAGGAATTTGAATCGGGATTACGTTGAGCCGGTGAAAAAGATCCTCCCTGAAATTACCGCTATCAATTTCTTCCTTCAGGTTCTTATTGGTCGCAGAGATTATCCTAACGTCCACTTCAATCTTTTTTGAACCGCCGACGCGCTCTATTTTCCCGTCTTCAATCGCGCGCAGAACTTTTGCCTGAGCCTGCAGGCTCATG
>JBJKRP010000030.1:0-5062 GCA_046704565.1 Ignavibacteriaceae bacterium
GGGCTAATCATTTCAAAAAATAAATTCGGCGATAGAACATTCTTCGGCGATAACTGGCCTAACAGAGCGCACTGCTGGCTGCCCACAGTTGATTATCCGGCAGATAAAGCAACCTGCGATTTTTACGTAACCGCACCTTCCTATTACCAGGTAATTGCAAATGGAAGCCTGGAAGAGAAAATAAATCTCGATAAGAACTTTACAATGACTCATTGGAAAGAAAGCGAACCTATCCCAAGTTATTTAATGGTAATAGGCGCTGCAAGGTTTGCCGTTCAGAATCTTAAGCCCTTTATCCAGGAAGAAAAAAAAAGAACCGAGTGCATCCCGGTTGAATCATGGGTTTATCCCCAGGATGAAAAAAAAGGATTTTATGATTTTAGTCCCGCTGAAAATATAATTAAGCTTTTTACCGGGCTCATAGGACCATTCCCTTATGAGAAACTTGCGAATGTCGAATCAAAAACAATTTACGGCGGGATGGAGAATGCAAGTAATATTTTCTATTCGGAACGTGAAGTTACAGGGAATCGGGAAAGCCTTGTTACCATGGCTCATGAGACTGCACATCAGTGGTTTGGAGATGCTGTAACGGAAGACGAATGGCAACACATCTGGCTGAGCGAAGGCTTTGCCACATTCTTTCAAAATGTATTTACCGGATATGAGTTCGGTAAGGACAGCCTGATAAATGCTATGAGACAGGAACGCGATCAGGTAATTCGATATGATGAAGCCAATCCTGATTCACCGGTTATAGATACCGCAATAACCGATCTTGTAAAGCTGCTTAACATCAATTCGTATCAAAAGGGAAGCTGGGTATTACGGATGCTGCAGCACGAGTTAGGAAAAAAAGATTTTTGGAAAGGCATCCGGCTTTACTATAAAACCTACCGGAATAAAAACGCATTGACGAAAGATTTTGAAAAAATAATGGAAGAAGCTTCCGGGAAAAATCTTAAACAGTTTTTTAATCAATGGCTTTACAAACCCGGTTTCCCGGTATTGGGCGGCGGCTGGAAATATAACAGCCTGAATAAATTTCTCTCCATAAAAGTTACTCAGGAAGAATCTTTTAATAACACTTTTGTATTCCCGCTTGATGCGGGAATATTCTTTGCCGGCAAATCCGGTCCCAGCATAAAAACACTTGAAATTAATAAAAAAGAAAATATTTTTGATTTCAAATTCGACTCCAAACCTGTAAAGGTAATCCTCGATCCAAATATGTGGATGCTGATGAAGTCGGAGTTTAAGGAAAGATAAAATATTTTAATAAATCCAGGAGATAAAAATGGAAAATAATAACCTGAAGGGATACAGACAAACCGCGGACCTGGTTAAAAGAGAATGCATTAAGACTGCGCTTGAGGCTTATGAAACGGCTTCCCAGAGTGGAGTATGTCATGAAGGAGCATGGGAATGTGCAATAGACGCAATGAAAAGTTTGGACATTGAGGAATTGTTAACGTCGCTACTAGGCAGCAAAGGAAAAATCTGATCAGCATTTATCACCCGACTGTTTATCACAGCTTGATATTTAAATCTTTTACGGTTCCAGAACATCAGATATACAAAGCTCTTAAAAAAATATTCTGGAAAGAAAATTAAAATGAAGAAATCACTTAAGCGCAGCTTAGCTGAATGGGGAGTTATAGCCGGACTTGTTGCTTTTCTTTATTTTACGGGATTATACTCCGTTGTTATAGGGAAAGTACAACAGGCAGTTTTATTGACCGGATTCTTTCAGCCGGAAATAAATATTCCCGTTAATGAGCAACAGGAAGCAGACTATAATCTCGGCATTATTGGCTTTGACGGCAGGCTTCTAAACCTGAATGATTTTAGAGGAAAGACAATCTTCTTAAATTTTTGGGCTTCGTGGTGCCCGCCGTGCCGTGCTGAAATGCCGACAATACAGAGCCTGTATAACAAGCTTCAAAACAAGAGTAACGTTGTTTTCATAATGGTTTCACTTGATAATAATTTATCCGAAGCAAAAAAGTTTATAAAGAATGAGGGCTTTACCTTCCCTGTTTTTTATCTTAACGGCAGCCTGCCGCAGGTTTATGATACCGGAACGATACCGTCAACATTCGTAATTTCCAAAGGAGGAAAGATCGTTGCAAAGAGAACAGGCATGGCAGATTATGATTCGAAGAAATTCGTCAGCTTTATGTCGGGGATGTAAACTAATTTACCTTTTTCTCAAACAGGCTGTCCGGTAATCCAATATTAACTTTATAATTTGCATACGAAATAAAGACCTTCCCTGAAACCATTCCGGAATTTTTCTTGCCGCCGTTATCATCCTGTGTTTGCACGGGGGGAAATTGCCGCATCTTCATTTTATCAATATTAAAATTAAATGCCATTGAATCAGGCAAAGGATATTTGGAATTACCGTAATACAAATTTAAGGTGAAAGTACCGTTTGTTTTTGTTGTGGACTCTACCTTTAAAATTTCGTTCTTTGATTGATCAATCCATAGCGTTGTCAAAATGAGATCGCCTTTGTCATTAAGCGGGATAACTTTTACAACAGATGCATTGATTCCGTTTAACATTTCTTCACGTGAATATATCGCCGTGTAATCATTTTTCAGAAAAGTCATTGGCGATGTATAAAGACCGTCTTTCGGCAGCAACGCAAAGCCCTTCGACTCAATGTGGATTTTATCCGGCTGCTTATAGAATAGCTTCGCATTCATCTCGGGAACTTTTAGGAAGCTGACGTCAACTTTTATCCTGACATCGACTGAATAGTCTTTAATCTTGTTAAACGCCTGCTTGACGTTGTTCAATATTAAATCCGGGTTCTTGCTCTGGGCAAAAACCAGCACCGGAATTAAAACGAGTAAAAAAATTTTTTTCATAATCATTTCTAAGTAAGAATATCTTTCTTTTGAAAAATGTATAACGCCAGTCCGTAGAATACGACAATATGCGTCGAAAGCACCGCCACCGATTTAACAATTTCAGCCGTATCCATCGGGTTATCGAAAAATGAGTTCCATGTATTCATGTACGTTGTAAATAAGAACGGCGTAATTGACCGAAATATGTCAATGTTGATAGCCGACAGAATGAGAAAAATAATTATGATAGCCATAGTCGTAATTATCGGTCCAATAGCATTCTCAACCAGGGCAGAGAAAAGGAACGCGAGAGACGCCACTACTCCCATACTTAACACTGCAAAGCAATACGCCAGCGCAAACCTCCACAATATATCGTTCTTTGCAAGTACTATTATAACACCGGACTTCAGCACGATCAATTCCCCGGTACCGAAAATAAAATAGCCGAGACCGAAGCTGATTACTGCAAGCCAGAGGATCAGCAAAAAACTATAGATTATTCCTGCAATAAACTTAGAAGTAACTATATTGAACCTGGAAACCGGTCTTGTAACCAGCATTCTGTATGTGCCTGCGGTTGCCTCGCCTGCAAGCAGGTCTCCGGCAACAAGTGCAATCAAGAACGGAATATGAACGGCAAGACTATTCAATATTAAATATGAGACAAAATATGTGTTTAAAAGATTTCCGACAAAAATGAACGACTCCCGCATCTGTCTTGTAACAAAATTCAGCGACCTGGCTCCTTCTATATGCATCGCAATCTCAATCAAAGGGATAAGAACGGCGATAGCGATAAAGCCTATGTATGTACGCCACTTCTTAAAAATCTTATAAAGCTCAATTCCAATTAAAGAAATCATCCCGTTGCCCTTTGAGTAATGTTTAAGAAAAATTCTTCGAGTGAACGGGTCGGAGTTAGTGCATTTACCGCTACGTTATTTTGGACAAGATAACGGTTCAGCTCCGGCACTTCTTCAGGCGATAGATTAAAAATCATCCTGCCGTTGACCGATGACTCCATCTTGCTGATCCAGTTAGTTGCTGTAAGAATTGATCTTGCTTTTTCAGGCTCCTCCACTTCCACAGTTACACGCAGCTTGTTCACATTCAGCAGGTCGTTAACGCTCCCTTCTACCTGCGACGTGCCTTTATTCAGAATGATCATTCTGTTTGCAACCAGCTCAACTTCATAAAGTATATGAGATGAAAGAAAAATCGTCTTCTTTTTTTCTTTGCTAAGGTAAATTATTAAGTCTCTTATTTCCTTCATTCCCTGGGGATCTAAGCCTGTGGTTGGTTCATCAAGTATTATTAAGTCTGGATCATGTAGCAAAGCCTGCGCAAGCCCAAGCCGCTGCTTCATGCCGTGAGAAAAAGTTTTCACTTTGCTCTTAAATCTTTTTTCGAGACCTACAAGCTCAAGCACTTCCATTATTTTATGCTTCGAGACATCTCTGCCTGAAATCTTCCCTAGAATTTCAAGGTTCTTATAAGCAGAAAGGTAGCCGTAAAAATCGGGCTTCTCTACAATCGCGCCTATTCTGCGAAGTATCTGGATTCTGTTTTCCTTTAGAGACTTCCCGAATATCTTTATTGTCCCATCATCCGGCTGAATAAGCGAAGTAAGCATTCTTATCGTCGTACTCTTCCCTGCCCCGTTTGGACCCAAAAAACCGAAAACGTCTCCCGGGTAAACATTCAGGTTCAAGCCGTTAACTGCTTTAACTTCCTTGAACTGCTTCGAAAGATTTTCGACTTCAATTATTTTTTCAGTCTCCAAAAGAATTTCCTTTTTCCATCCGGTGATAATTATCAACCGGGTATTTTATTTTTCAAAAAGAAATATAAATTTACCTTCCTAATTAGATAAATTATTCTTTCCATCTCATGGAATTTTACATAAGCGGCGGAATTTTATGTTAAACTAATCTCACATGCTGTGTAATATATCCTGATTGACTTTTGCAAATATAGTCATTTATTCTTTTATCGATAAATGAATAAGCTCTATAAATGATCAACAAGAAAAATTTCATCCATCAGGATAAAAAATATTTCCGGTGTAAGAAAAATTTAATTTGGTTTTTTAAAAAAATATTCTCAACTTTGTCCGGGCGCAATCAAGAAGAAAAAATTCTCAAAAAAAATTTTCTCGCCCTATTTCCTTTTAATAAAAAAATACTTAGTTTGAATTC
>JBJKRP010000031.1:0-7262 GCA_046704565.1 Ignavibacteriaceae bacterium
ATTTGAGGCTCCGAAAGATGAATGGGAGCTTTCAGGTAATCTTAATGATTAAAATAAATTAATTTGCAACTGTCTGAAGTGTCAGCTTGGCTCAACAAGGAATAAATATGTCTTTGGTTCCGGTAACCCTGATGCCGATGCAATGGTGATTGGAGAAGGTCCGGGTGCGGATGAGGATGCGCAGGGCTTGCCGTTTGTTGGTCGTGCAGGAAAATTGCTGACCGATATTCTGAAGGCAATAAATTTTGGGCGCGACGAAGTTTACATAGCCAACGTGGTAAAATGCCGTCCTCCCGGAAATAGAACTCCGCTGCCGCAGGAGATGGATTCATGCATGCCTTATCTGAGAAAGCAGATTAAATTGATAAAGCCGAAATTGATTTTATGTCTTGGCTTAACCGCAGCGCAAGGTCTTTTGAAAAGGAGAGAGTCACTTACAAGCATGCGCGGTAAGGTTTTCGATTTTGAAAATGTAAAAGTGATGGTTACATTTCATCCGGCGGCTCTTCTCCGTAACCCGAATTGGAAACGGGACTGCTGGGAAGACGTAAAAAAGTTTAGGAAATTATATGATGAATTAGTATTAGCCGATGGCAAAGAATAGACAGCAAAAAATTTCGCTTGAACAAATTATTCCAGTCGATGTGAAGCCTCCGGCAGTGCCGGAGATTGAAGCTTCCGTACTTGGCGGAATGTTGATTGAGAAAGAAGCCGTTCCCAAGGCTATCGAGCTACTATCTTCCGAAAGTTTCTATTTAAAAGAGCACAGGTTGATCTTTGAGGCAATGATTTCACTGTTCGACGCAGGCGAGCCGATAGATACCGTAACGCTGTATGAGGAATTAAAGAAGAGAGAGAAGCTTGAAGAAGCGGGCGGAGCGGTTTACCTGAGCAAGCTTTCGCAGAATATTTCTTCAGCAGCAAACATCGAGTATCACGCGAAGATAATCCTGGAAAAGCAAATCCTCCGCGGCTTAATTACCAGTTCTCACCAAATTGCACAGGCTGCCTACCAGGGTACAGAGGATGCATTTGATATTCTTGATGAAGCCGAAAGGAAAATATTCGAGATAACTGAAACTCATCTTAAAAAAACTTTCCAGGGTATGGATAGGGCAGTCCGCGATGCGCTTGAATATATTGAGGCTATACATTCCAACACTAAGCAAAGATTTTCGGTACCGGCAGGTTTTTACGAGCTGGATGAACTGCTTGGCGGATTTCAGAAATCGGATTTGATAATTATCGCAGCTAGGCCCTCCATGGGCAAAACTGCGTTCGCACTTACGCTTGCACGAAATGCCGCAATCGATCATAAAATTCCGGTAGGGATATTCAGTCTTGAAATGTCGACCATGCAGCTAATCATCCGTATGCTTTGCGCGGAAGGAAGATTGAATGCCCATCTTGTGAGGACCGGAAAGCTCCCGCATGAAGAGGGTGTAAAGCTAAGTAAGAATGCGCATAAATTAATTGAGTCGCCGATTTTTGTTGATGACATGCCTGCGCAGACGGTTTTGGAAATCAGGGCTAAGGCAAGAAGACTAAAAGCAGAAAAAAATATCGGAATGATCATCATCGATTACCTGCAGCTTATGCAGGGACCGGCAAACTCAGAAAGCAGGGAGCGTGAAATCTCGCATATATCGCGTTCTCTAAAATCTCTTGCAAAAGAATTGAATATTCCCGTCATTGCGCTGGCGCAGTTAAACCGTGCAGTTGAAGCAAGAACGGATAAGCGCCCGCAGCTATCCGACCTTCGTGAATCGGGATCGATTGAGCAGGACGCCGATGTTGTACTTTTCTTAAACCGTCCCGAATATTACGGTATAAAAACTTTCCCGGACGATGCAACCCCTACCGAAGGTGTTGCCGAAGTTATAATCGGGAAGCAGCGTAACGGTCCTACCGGAGAGGTCAGATTAGCCTTTGTAAAAGAATACGCCCGGTTTGAAAATCTTGCGCACGCAAGACAGATTGAAGAGTATACGGCTGCTCCGACCGATGAAGATATCATTTAGAAATTCCAAATAACAAATACCAAATTTCAATTTTAAATCGTGATAAGATTCATTTTATTATTGTTTGTCCTTTCCCAGGCTTTGTTGAAAGCGCAAATCTTTTCTGGGAAAGATGTTCATATCTGCAAAGATAAATTTCAACTTGCAGTTGAGAAAAACTTGGAAAACAAACCTATCGGTGATGTAATTGTTGCAATAGGCAAAAGCTTTACCGGAACTGATTATGAAGCGCATACTCTGGAGAAAGGAAAGACGGAGTCTTTAGTAATCAATCTTACCGGATTGGATTGCACGACTTTTCTTGAGAACACTTTAGCTTTTGCCCGGCTTATCAAGGAAAAGAAAAATTCTTTTAATGATTATGAGAAAGAGCTGACTAAAATCCGCTACCGGGATGGGATCATCAATCAATATCCTTCAAGGCTCAATTACTTTTCAGATTGGATTTATGACAATGAAAAAAAAGGAATTGTAAAAAATATTTCTAAAGAGCTCGGCGGTATACCAGTCAGGTTTGAAGTTGATTTTATGTCTACGCATCCGGGTTCTTACATCGAACTAAAAGAGCATCCTGAATTTATTCCGGTCATACGGTCTCAAGAAAAAGAAATCAGCGGGAGGACTTATTATTTCATTCCGAAGACGGATGTAGTCTCTGTTGAAGATAAGATTGAAAGCGGAGACTTAATAGCCTTTACATCCGCTGTTAAAGGGCTTGATATTAATCATGTAGGAATTGCTGTGCGAATGGATGACGGCAAAATCCATCTGCTGAATGCGCCTAATGTCGGCTACAAAGTGCAGATCAATAAATTACCTCTTGTAGAATACCTTCAAAAGGAAAAGAAGGATACGGGCATTATGGTTTTGCGCGCGCTTGAACCGAATATCAAAACAAATCCTATTGGGGATTCTGAAATCGATAAGGAACTGATAATGAATATTGAGCATGTTTGGTTGAAATCGCTTCACGATAGAACAGCACTTAATACAATTCTGGCTTCCGATTTCGTTCATGTGCTTCCTCAAGGAATCTTCATTACTAAGAAAGAGAACATCGATTGGGAAGTCCACCATCCTTTACCCGAAGGCTACGTACAAAAGTTTGACACTCTATATGTTAGAGTATACGGCGATACGGGAATAGCAAATGGAATAGTGGAAACATTTGGTGCCGGAGGAATGTCTGTCCGTAAATCTATTTTTACTGATGTATTTGAAAAGCGAAACGGGAGTTGGCAGGCGGTAAATGCGCAGGAGAATTTAGTTCAGTAATTTGTGTTAGCATACTGCTAAGTTATTCCTACGTTTCTATAATTTTTTTTGATAATAAGCAAACGGTTGCTTTCTCCTTTCCGGCTAAATGATTTTTTTACTTTTTAGACCTGTCATTTTTGTCTTCCGGCTAAATTGACAATTAAAATGTTATAGAAAAATTCCCGGCTTTCACTTCCGGTACCGTATAAATCCACTTTAAAATAGTCATCCATTCTTTGGTTTTTCATAATAGCTTTGATAAATTTATTTTCCAATTGTTAGAGTTTATGAACAAATTTTCCATTACTATAATCTTGTTTGTGTTGATTAGCTGCACGGCTCTGCCGCAGGAGGAATCTTCATTCTACGATGCGCCTTTCGGCGGGGGAATCGGATATACTCCGGGTTGGGTTTTCCCTCATGTTTATGGAGTTAATAACCAATTGAAGGATTTTGGCGTTGCTGATATTTCCAACGGCGGTTTTTTTACATCGGGTGTCTCTGGTTTTATTTATCTGGGCGTTTTAAAGAATTTTAGAATCGGAGGAGTCGGCTTTGGCGGAAGTATCTCTACCAGCGGATCGTCAACTGAAATCATTGGTCCTGGAGCGGCAGGACCTCCCGATAGAATAGTTCAGGTAAACAACGAAGCTGTTTATTCCTCGAACGGAGGAGGAGTTACAATTGAATATACAATTCCGTATGTGAGAAATTTTGGAGTTTCAATCGGCGCTCTGATAGGAAGAGGAAGCCTTACTATCGAACTTTATAGAAATGTCGGTGGAATGGATTGGCAGCATTATTGGAATAATGCAGACAACTATCCATCTTCAAACTTTAACAGTACACTGCAGAACAGTTACTGGATATTTACACCGATGGTAAATGTAGATATTCCCGCCTTCCATTTATTATGCTTTAGGATTGGCGGCGGTTATCAAATTACTTTCGGAAGTAAATGGACTTATGATAACAACCAGGACTTAAACGGTGCCCCCTCAAACATAAACGGAGACAGCTTTTACGTTCAAGCCGGGGTCTTAATAGGAATATTTTCTTTTTAGGGATTTAAATGAAGAATGTTTTAGTAACCGGCGGTGCAGGATTTATCGGAAGCAACTTTATCAATTTTATTTTGCAAAATAGAGATGACTATTCGATAGTTAACCTTGATAAGCTAACTTATGCCGGCAATCTCGAAAATCTGAAGCCCTCCGAGGCTAATAAGAATTATCAGTTTGTTAAGGGGGATATAACAAATTCGGAACTGGTTGATTTCATTTTCCGAAAATATAAGATAAAATATGTAATCAACTTTGCGGCAGAATCTCATGTTGACAGAAGCATTCTTGGCTCGGAAATTTTTTACCGGACAAATGTAATCGGTACAAATATTCTCCTCGAAACAGCCCGCAAATATGAAGTGGAAAAATTCCTTCAGGTATCTACGGATGAAGTTTACGGAAGCCTCGGCAGCGAAGGACTGTTTACTGAATCCACTCCGCTTTCTCCAAACAGTCCTTATTCGTCAAGCAAGGCTGCTGCGGATATGATGGCTTTGGCTTTCTATCATACTTTCGGAATGCCGGTTGTTGTTACAAGATGTTCCAACAATTACGGACCTCTGCAGTTTCCAGAAAAACTGATTCCGTTGATGATCATTAATTCTTTGAACGATAAAAAGCTTCCTGTTTATGGAGACGGCTTGAACGTTCGCGATTGGATATACGTTATTGATCATAACAGAGCTATCGATTTAGTGCTTGAGAAGGGGATCCCCGGAAGCGTGTACAACATCGGCGCCGGCAATGAAATGCCCAATATAGAAATTGTAAAACTGATCCTGCGCCGCCTAAATAAACCGGAAGAGCTTATTCAATTTGTAAAAGACCGCCCGGGTCATGATAGAAGATATGCGATCGATTCATCAAAAATTAGAGATGAGCTTGGCTGGAAGCCCGAATTTACTTTTGAGGAAGCTGCTGCCGAAACTATCGATTGGTATGTTAGAAATAAATCCTGGTGGGGACGGATTATTACCGGCGAGTATCAAAAGTATTATCAAAAACAGTACGGAAATTATTAATTAAGAATTAGGTTTATAGATGAAAAAAGTCATTTTCATATTTTCTCTTTTTCTTTTTGTTGCATTAGCAAATGCACAGGAAACAACCAAGACTACGAGCAGTTCGCTTACATTACCAAACCCTGCAATAAGTGTTACAATCGGCGGGGACTTTGTTATAAACGGAACATTCCCTGCATATATAAGCGAAAGGGTTGATGCATTCGTAACGAGGATGTATAATCAAGCCCGTGAATATGCACTACGAAACATAACTGATCCAAAGCTGCTGCAGACTATAACTAAGAAACTGGATGATTATTCTTTACGGAACATTACGCTTAAAAGAGCCGATGGTACCGTCCTTCATTTGGATTTGATGAAATTCAGATTGAACGGAGACTTTGCGAACGATCCATATCTTAAGAATGACGACGTATTAATTTTTGCACCTATTGATTTAAGCCGGGATTTCTTTACAGTATCGGGAGCCGTAAATAATCCGGGAAAATTTCCTTTTGTAGAAGGAGATAAATTGTCCGATGCTCTTGAACTTGCTCAGGGAATAAATAAAGCATACAAGGATGTAACTCAAGCGGCTATTTACAGGTTGAGCTACACAGGCGAAAAAATGAAAAAGATGGTCGTGGATTTAAATAGCGACTTTTCCCTGGAAAGAGGAGACCGGATAGTTATACTCGCCGATGAAAATCAAAAGAAGGCATATACTGTTTTGATCCTTGGCGAAGTAAAAAGCCCCGGTCCGATTCCTATCACTAAAGATAACACTACCATAAGACAAGCAATTGAAAATGCAGGCGGCTTTACAAATTATGCCTGGCTAAAAAGAGCAAAATTAATACGAGGTACAAACCTTAGGTCTGTGCTGGAAGATGAGCTGGGACTTAACCTCGAACAACAATCAAAATTCTTTAGCGATCTTCCGAATCCAATACTATATGAATATGAAAAAGCTAAAATGCTTAGAATGACAACTCTGACAGAAGCCGATACAAGTTATTACTCTATAGATGAACTTGTTAGACAAACATTAAATGAAACTACAGTTGATCTAGACAGTGTGCTTGATCCCGGGTCATTTATTGGAAATACAGTTTTAAGGGACGGTGATATTATTTATATACCTCAGAAGGTTAATACTGTTTATGTATATGGGCAGGTTAATGAGCCTGGTAATATTGAGTTTGTTAATGGGAAAGACTTTTCATTTTATATTCACAAGGCAGGCGGCTATGGAGAGTTAGCGGATAAAGGAGGAGTTGCAATTATAAAAGGCGGATCAAGAGCCTGGATAAATGCAAAGAATAATGATACTATAAATCCGGGAGACTATATCTATGTACCTAAGAGCCCCAACCATGCATTTGATTATTATGTTAAAGAAGCGGCAACGTATTTAGGAATAGCCGGAAGCCTGGCTACCATATATCTATTGTTAAAGAGTCTGTAGGCAGTAATCATATAAGTGAAAAAATAATTGTAAAGAAAAAATAAAAAACTTTTTTATCCTCTATTTACTTGACATTTATTTAATATCTGATATTTTTGAAAGGCTGAATTTGATTTAATTATGAAGCACAAAACATTGAAAAAATCAAATTTTATTTTGAAATTTTGAAACAGTCTATTGACTTTAGTTCATATAGGAAGTAAATTTGAAGCCCTCAATTAATGAGGGTTTTTAATGTAAGTTCTTTGAAAGAGTGAGTGCATTTAACCAGTCAATGTTAAATGGTTTCAACTAAGCGTCTAACGCCAAGATTACACAAATATTAAACTCTACTACGGAGAGTTTGATCCTGGCTCAGGACGAACGCTGGCGGCGTGCTTAACACATGCAAGTCTACGAGAAAGAGGTAGCAATATCTTTAGTAAAGTGGCGCACGGGTGAGTAACAC
>JBJKRP010000032.1:0-9379 GCA_046704565.1 Ignavibacteriaceae bacterium
ACACGAACGTTTTATCAACTTCAGATTACGGGAACTACGCACTGCTTTTATCTGTTTACGCGCTTGCCGCGGTTTTTTATCAATCAGGAATGCAGAGTGCATTAACAAAATTTTACCTGGACGAAACAACTGAAGAAGGTAGAAAGAGAGTTTTTTCGTCTATAATAAACTCAATAATCTTAATAGGAATTCTGCTTACCTTCATTGCTCTTTTATTCTCACGCAGCATATCTCAACTTATTTTAGGTAATCCGCATTTTTATATTCTTATCATTCTTGTTTTTACAACCTTGTTATTCGACTCCATTTGTTATTACGGCTTGCAGCTTCTTAAAACGAAAGAAATGGCTAGAAAAGTTGTTTCTCTTTCTTTTATAAATGCTATCCTGAATTTTTCTCTAAACATTATTCTTGTTTACTTTTTAAGAATGAATATTGCGGGGATCTTCTTAGCACAGCTTATTTCCGCTGCTGCTCTACTAATTTTACTGTTACCGAGTATCCTTCCAGAATATGAGTTCTTCATCGATAAGAAAGTAATGAGAATAGTGGGAATATTTTCATTCCCTTTAATTATCAGCGGATTGATGTCATCTGCTGTGGATGTAAGCGACAGGTTTATCCTTAATATATTTACATCGAAAGCCGAGGTTGGCATTTACAGCTTATCATATAAGATCGCAATGATCATGAATGTCTTCGTACTTTCATTCCGTACTGCATGGATTCCTCACGCAATTAATATTTATAAGAAAGACAATTATTCCAAATTATTCGGTGAAAGCTTTAAGAAGCTACTGCTTGCGGGTTTTCTGATCCTTTTAATAGTTGTTCTTTTTTCTCCTGCTTTGTTTGAAATTAAACTTTTAAATCGTAATCTACTGAACCCGGTGTACGAAACCGGTATCATCATTTTGCCGTATGTGCTGATAGGATATTTGTTAAATGGCATTTCATCTTTTTATTCGCTTTATCCGTTTATAAGTTCTAAAAGTATTATATTTTTAATCTCGGATGGATTAGCATTCATTATAAATATTCTGTTGAATTTTATTTTAGTCCCCAAGCTGGGGATGTTAGGGGCTGCTGCAGCAACTACTTTTGCATTTTTAGCAAGCTCAGTTTATCTTTATTATATATCCAGGAAAAAGATTAAAATAGTTTACCCGCTAAAAGAAATATTACTAATTAGTGCAGCAGCAATTTTCTTTTTAATTATAGGAATTTATAGCCGGAATTATTTTTTAGATACCTTCATGGTGGTTATTTACCTGATAATCTTCAGTTTCCAGACTAAATTTAATTTCAGGAAATTATTTTCATCTAAGTAGTGATGAGACCAGCTTAAGAAGCTTTACAGACTCTGTTTCCCAATTCTTCCCATTTTCAATTATTTGCCTTCCATTCTTTGAATGCTCTGTTAATAAATCCCGATCCTCGAGGTAAAGCTCAACCTTTTTAGTAATATCTTCAGAGTCATTCGGGTCAACTAAAAAGCCGCAATTGATTTTTCCAAGCTCTCTTCTTATCGGTGTAACATCGGAAAAGATGAAGGGCTTTCCGCAAGCCATGTACTCAAATATTTTTATCGGAAGAGAATTTTTATAAATGAAACTCATTTCTCTTAAATCAAAGCAGATATCAACATCGCTGAGCAATCTTGAAATGTTATTGTAGTCCGTCCATCCTGCCTTTTCAATTAAAATATTATTATAGGTACTTGATATTGAGTGAAACAATTCTTCTTCTTCTACAGACTCAAATTTGCCAACCAGCTTAAGCTTTACCTTTATATTTGTGTGACGTTCGGCGAGCAGAAAAGAAATTTGAAGCAGCTTTTTAATTCCTCGCTTGAAATTAATCAGACCGGCATAGCACAAAACCAAAGTTTTACCATCATATAATGGTGGAGTATAATTGAAGAAATCTAATACGGGATAGTATCCGATTATCAACTTTTTCTTCAAAGGCGCGATGAGTCTGTATCTCCTTAATTTTGCAGTTTCGCCAATTACAATTGCATTGGTTAGATTACAAAGGATTAGGTTCAAAGCATAAAGGAAAATGTAAGCCAAGTATTTTCTTCCACCTTTTATTTTAGACACAATTCCTTCAGGGTACCATTCTGTAACGTCATAAATAATTTTGATGTTCCTTTTTCTAAGGAGTTTAAATCTAATTGCGGGTATTACTGTTAAAGATTCACAGCAAATAATCATATCTGGCGAGAAAGAATTGAGAATCTCAAATAATTTATTTGTCTTTTCCAGTCTGGTCATCTTTATGCCGTCAAAACCTGTAAAATGAATACCATCCTTCTCAGTGTCAATGTCTTTAGTAGAACAGATAATTCTAACCAAATAATTATTTTTAACAAGCGAGAGACCGAATTTCCAGAATATCCTTTCGTCGAAAGGAGGATGACCGGAAGTAATAATCGCAATTTTATTTTGCATCAGCTATAAAAAGGATAAAAATTCTTTAGGATATTTTTAATATTCTAAGTTAACAATTTCTTAAATTTATATTATATGAATAAGAAAATTTTAATCGCACCAAATAGTTTTAAAGAATGCGCCGACTCGGTTACCGCGGCGAACTACTTTGCTCAAGAACTGGAAAAAGTCGGTTCATTTGATAATACTTTACTGCCATTATCCGATGGGGGAGACGGCTTTTTAGAGGTTTGCAGAAAATATTTTAATCTTGAAATTCTGGAATATAGAATATCTACTCCTTATGATGAGACGACTTTCAATTGTAAAGTTGGCTACGATAAATTTTCAGAAACTATTTATGTGGAGTCCGCCGATGTTCTTGGAATGAAAATAATTCCGCCGGAGAATTGGCATCCGTTATTACTGAGTTCAAAAGGCATGGGAGAGTTATTCCAATTTATTGCAAGAGATGTTGAAAACAAGACACTAAATGTAAAGAAAGTAATTATAGGAATAGGTGGTACCGGAACTAACGATATGGGACTTGGAGTTCTTGAACCATTCGGACTTAAGCTGAAAGATAAAAACGGAAGCATCTTGAAGGTTGTTCCGATTAATTATGAGTCTGTAAAAAAAATAGCTTGGAGCAATCTAACTTTGCCTTTTGAAATAGAAATGATAAGCGACGTTGATAATCCTCTTTTAGGACAAGAAGGGGCAACGTTTGTTTTTGGAAAACAAAAAGGACTTACGGATAATGAGAAAACTATAGCGGAAAATGGATTCACTAATATCATTAATCTATTGAATAATAATGGAATAAGGAAGGGAGTTAATGATTTATCTGGTGCCGGCGGGGGACTGCCTGCCGGGTTGAAAATCTTCTTAAATGCAAGGATAATCAGTTCTAAAGGGTTTATCTCCAGAATATTGGATTCGGTAAATATTGAAGATATTGACCTTGTAATAACAGGCGAGGGAGCATTTGACCGCCAAAGCTTAAACCAGAAAACTACGGGTTATTTGATAGATATTTTCAAAGAATTAGACAAGCCAATCATTATTTGCTGTGGTATCTACAACGAAAATATTTCCTCAGTACTTCCCCGAAATGTCTTTGTAACAGAGTTGAGAAAATATTTCCGCAGCGATGGTGATTCAATAAAATATTTTAGAAAAGGAATTCATCTGGCTGTAAAAGATATTGCTGAACGGTTTCTTGCCTGAGTTTTAACGCATCAAATTTTTTTATTAAATTGAGCTTCAAATAATCACAAGTTAGTCTGAAGAAAAATGAAAGAATATTTGGATTTGGTAAAGTTGGTTTTGGATGAAGGTGTAAGAAAACCATCGAGAACCGGAGTAGACACAATATCATACTTTGCGGCATTTTATAAAGTGGACCTTTCGAAAGGGTTTCCTTTGCTAACAACAAAGAAGATGGAATGGAAATCTTTACTTCATGAAGTGCTGTGGTATTTGTCCGGAGAAAACCATATTAGGAATTTAAGACAGCATACAAAAATCTGGGACGCATGGGCGGATGAAAATGGAAACCTTGAAACAGCATACGGATATTACTGGCGTCATTTTCCAAGCGCAGAAAAAGATGAAAACGGAAACTGGAAAGTAACGGAAGTCGACCAGATTAGGTATGTAATAGATGAAATAAAACGAAAGCCATACAGCAGGAGACTTGTTGTTACTGCGTGGGAACCTGGTAACGCAACAAAAAGTAAACTGCCGCCGTGTCATTATAGCTATGCGTTCAACGTCAGCGACAACAAATTAAATTGTCATTTGACACAAAGGTCCGGTGATATTGCTTTGGGAATTCCGTTCAACCTTGCGGCGTATTCTATATTAACGCAGATTATTGCGCAGGAAGTTGGGCTTGAGGTTGGATATTTTGCACATACGATTATTGATGCGCATGTCTACGTAGCGGATAAAGGCTCGCCGATGGAAAAGTATGACCACAGAGAAGGCTTAATTGAACAGTTGAAACGCGAACCGCTGCCTCTTCCAAAATTGAAGATTGCTAAAAAGCCGATTGATGAATTGACATTTGAAGATTTTGAATTGATTGATTACAAGTATCACGACAAGATCCGGTTTGAAGTAGCGGTATAAATTCTGTAGTGAAACAAGATTTTGAATGGATTTAATTTAAGAAATATCGGACCTCAAATATTTGAAAAAAATTATCATATCCGCTGTTGCCAGGAACGGAGTTATCGGCAGATCAAACGGGGAAATGCCGTGGCACTCAAAAGAAGAATTCCAGCATTTTAAAAAGACTACTCTGGGCTTCCCGGTAATAATGGGAAGAGTTACCTTTGAGACGCTTGGCAAGCCGCTGAAAGACAGATTGAACATAATAATATCCAGGGATAAAAATTTAAATTTTGATTTTGAAGACACGAAAGTGTGCAACAGCCTGGAGGATGCCTTTGTGTTTTGTGAGAAACAAAGCTATAAAAAAATCTTTATTATTGGCGGAGCGAAAATATACAGTCAGGCGATGGAAGCTGCCGACGAGATGATAATATCTATTATGGACTTTGATGCCGGAGGCGATGTGTTCTTCCCGGAAATCAACAAGGACGAATGGGAAGTTGCATCAAGAGAAAAAAGAAACGAGTTTGAGATTTTTGTTTATGTAAGACAAAAAAATAATGACAACAAAAATTAACATACTGCCCGAGAACATTGCGAGTAAAATTGCCGCTGGAGAAGTTGTGCAGAGACCGGAATCGGTCGTAAAAGAGCTGCTGGAAAATTCCATCGATGCGGGAGCCTCTTCAATTGAACTCCTCGTGAAGCGCGCTGGCAAGTCTTTAATACAGATAATCGACGATGGAAGCGGAATGACCGGAGAAGATGCGGTGCTTTGCGTTCAAAAGCATGCAACCAGCAAAATCCAAAAGCTGGAAGACCTGGATTCAATTTCAACTCTCGGATTTAGAGGCGAAGCGCTCAGTTCAATTGCTGCTGTAAGTCAACTGGAAATTAAAACTGAAACAAAAGATGAAGAACTCGGAACGATAATCCGAATAGATGACGGCGCTACGATTACAAAAGAGAAAGGCTCGTTTCCAAAAGGAACTTCTGTTGCTGTAAAGAATTTATTCTTTAACACTCCGGCAAGAAGAAATTTTTTGAAAACCGATGCGACGGAATTAAAACACATAATCGATACTTTCAATAAGACTGCGCTTGGACATCCGGGAATAAGCTTTAAACTTTATAATGACGATGAAGTCATTTTCGATTACGCATCCGGAAAGATGGAAGACAGAATCCGCCAGGTATTTGCCGACAACATGCTCGACGCTCTAATTCATGTTGAAGAGCGAACCGACTTCTTAAGCATTACGGGATTTATCGGTAAGCCGGCAATGCTTAAAAAAAGCAAAGGCAGTCAGTATGTGTTTTTGAATTGGCGTTACGTAATCAGCAGACATATCAACCATGCAGTGTTTACGGCATACGAAAATATCCTTGAGAAAGGAGATTATCCTTTCTTTATCCTTTTTATTGAACTTGATCCGAAAAGAATTGATGTTAATGTCCATCCATCTAAGCTGGAAATTAGGTTTGATGATGAAAAGAGTATTTACAATTTTGTTCTGGCTGTAGTAAGGAAGAGTCTTGGTACGCATGATCTTGTTCCAAACATGGCTTTTGTGGAAACAACCGACAGAGGCGAGAAAATTAATTTCAATAATTTTACGAAGGTTGAGAAAAATGATTTCTCAGACAGACCGGTATTCCAGGACAAACAGTCTTACGCGAGACATGATTTTTCCGACCGGGATATTGATTTAATATTCAGTTCTATCCCGGATAAGGCAGCACCTTCTGAAAGCCAAAGTGCCGGCAAGCTTCCGTTTGAAAAAACAGAGAGCCGGGAAATCTTCCATCAGGCTGGAAGTACCGAACCGAAACTGAGAGATGAAGTTGATACTCCTTTCATAGTCCAGCTTCAAAACAAATATATTCTATCGCAGATAAAAACCGGTCTGATGATAATCGACCAGCACGTTGCGCATGAAAGAGTTTTGTATGAGAAAGCATTGAAGCGTTTTGAAGCCAACCTTCCTTTCTCACAGCAGTTGCTTTTTCCAAAGACAATTGAAATTGACCCGGCGCGTTTCGTGATTCTTAAAGAAATAAATCCTTACTTGACAAAGCTGGGATTTGCAATTAAGTTTTTCAGCAAGAATACGATAGTTATAGAAGGTGTTCCGGAAGACGTAAAGAAGGGCTCGGAGGAAAAGGTTATTCTTGAGGTACTCGAAGAATATTCCGTAAACCTTCGAGAGAAGAAATTAGAAGCCCGCGAATATCTTGCGAAAACATATTCATGCAAAGCGGCTATTAAAGCAGGCGACTATCTTTCGGAAAGGGAAATGCGGCTGCTGATTGATCAGTTATTCGCAACTTCGATGCCGTACGTTTGCCCGCACGGGAGACCGGTGGTAGTTAAAATTTCGCTTGAAGAATTTGATAGAAGATTCGGCAGGACTTCTTAAATAGTTGTCTCTTGCTCAAAAGGCATGGGACGAAAATTTAGTTTCAAAAAAAACTGATGAGGACTGAAATGATAAGTGAAGAATATAAAAATAAGAAGAGTGAGTTCGATGATAAGACTAAAACACTGCGGACTAACGGAATGAAGTTTACTTCCGTAAGCGGCGAAGATGTTAAAGTACTTTACGGACCCGATGATATTGAGTATGTAAATTATCTGTCGGAGATTGGATTCCCAGGCGAATATCCTTACACAAGAGGAATACACGCCAACGGTTACCGCGGACGAGTCTGGACTATGCGCCAGTTTGCCGGCTTCGGAACGCCGGAAGACACCAATCAACGATTTCA
The DNA here is from genome assembly GCA_046704565.1 of Ignavibacteriaceae bacterium. Classification (GTDB taxonomy): domain Bacteria; phylum Bacteroidota; class Ignavibacteria; order Ignavibacteriales; family Ignavibacteriaceae; genus FEN-1297. The sequence goes on from JBJKRP010000032.1 coordinate 7,326, forward strand.
TTATCTGCTTAACCACGGACAAACAGGATTATCGGTTGCATTCGACCTACCGACTTTAATGGGATGGGACGCCGATGCACCTTTGAGTGAAGGCGAAGTCGGAATTTGCGGTGTTTCAATTTCCTCGCTTCAGGATATGGAAGTGTTGTTCGATAAAATTCCACTTGATAAAGTTTCCACTTCGATGACAATTAATTCGCCGGCGGCGATGGTTTTTGCATTCTATCTTGCAGTTGCTCAGAAGCAGAACGTTGACCTGAAGAGTTTGCGCGGCACTCTGCAGAATGACATTTTGAAAGAGTACATTGCCCAGAAAGAATATATTTATCCGCCAGCCCCGTCAATGAGAATTATTGTTGACATGATTGAGTACTGTGCGAAGGAAGTTCCGCAGTGGAATCCGGTATCGGTCAGCGGCTATCATATCCGCGAAGCAGGCTCTACGGCGGCGCAGGAATTGGCTTATACTCTTGCCGACGGATTTGCTTACATCGAAGCTTGCATTGAAAGAGGAATGGATGTTGATGAGTTTGCACCGAGAATTTCTTTTTTCTTTAATTCTCATCTTGACTTTTTTGAAGAGATTGCGAAGTACAGGGCTGCAAGAAGAATTTACGCAAAGAGAATGAAAGAAAAGTACGGCGCAAAGAATCCGCGGTCGTGGTGGCTGCGGTTCCATTCTCAAACTGCCGGCTGTACTTTAACAGCACAGCAGCCTGAGAACAATATTATTAGAACCGCATTCCAGGCGCTTGCAGCGGTACTCGGAGGCACTCAATCGCTTCACACAAATTCTATGGATGAAACGCTCGCACTTCCAAGCGAAAAAGCTGTTAAGATTGCGCTGCGTACTCAGCAATTGATTGCGTATGAAACCGGGGTGATAAATACAGTTGACCCGCTCGGCGGCAGCTACTATGTTGAATCATTGACGGATAAAATGGAAAAGATGGCAAACGAAATTTTTGAACAGATTGACTCCATTGGCGGAGTAATCCCGGCAATCGAGGCTGGTTATTTCCAGAAAGAAATTGCGGATGCAGCATATCGTTATCAAAAGGAAGTTGAGAGAAAAGAAAAGTTTATTGTCGGCATAAATGAATTTGTTGAGCAGGATGAGAAAATGGATATTCCGATTTTGTATATTTCGCCAGAGGTTGAAAAGAAACAAAGACAGCGTCTGGCGGATTTACGTCAGAGCAGAAATGAAGAGGCAGTGAAGGAAAGCTTAATGGAAATTCACAATGCGGCTGAAGGAAATCAGAATTTAATGCCGGTGCTTATAAAAGCAGCTCATAATTATGTTACTCTCGGCGAAATGACTGGAGAGCTGAAAGAAGTTTTTGGAATTTACGAGGAGTCTGCCGTCTTTTAATGGCAAAGAACTATCTTAAATTACTTAGAGTACCGCAGTGGATAAAAAACTTTTTTGTTTTTGTCCCGCTGGTTTTCTCGCACCATCTTTTTGAAAAGGATTTCTTCTTACTTTCGTTTACGGGATTTCTTCTCTTTTGTCTGACCTCGAGTCTTGTATATGTAATCAACGATATAATCGATTTGGAAGCCGATAAAGCTCATCCGGTAAAAAAGCTCCGTCCGCTTCCTTCCGGCGCCGTATCTAAGAACAAAGCCTTAATGCTTGCGGCTGCAATTTTCATAATTGATGCGGCTGCGCTTTTCAATTTCAATTTAACTTTTGCCCTTTCAATACTTGCTTATTTTATTTTGAATATTTTCTATTCAGTCTATTTGAAGCACATCGTATTGCTGGATATCTTTAGCATCGCCGCCGGGTTTATGATTAGGGTTGTGGCGGGAGCCTTTATTATTAATGTTGCAATATCGAGCTGGCTTCTTCTTACAACAATGTTCGTGTCGCTTTTCCTTGCCATAATGAAGCGGCAATCGGAGCTGAAATTAGTCCAGGATGATTCGAGCTCTTTAACACGAAAGGTACTCGCTTCATATTCTCTTGAATTTACAAACCAGATGGCAACAGTGGCTTCGTCGGCGGTAATTATTTGTTATGCTCTTTATACGGTATCTTCAAGAAC
>JBJKRP010000033.1:0-3954 GCA_046704565.1 Ignavibacteriaceae bacterium
GCCTCGCTTAGTTCCGGGTCCTCCGAGCGCGGCATGTTTATTATGGTAGATACACCGATGATAATAAGCATTGCGGCAAAAAGCATCGTCATCTGCGGAAACTTTACGGCGTATTCTAATATCTTCATGAGTTACTCTTTTTATTTAATGATGAGTTCTTTGAAACATACTTTAAGTTGCTTGGCTTTTAATTATGTACCGTCCGGCTTACCGATTTATCATCAGTAAGCCGTGCCGGTGATTCATCCGCTCTTATTCGGGAATTATCATTTAGATATGCGCTTCCGGATACTATTAAGTATTTATAATTATCAAGACCGCTGCTTATATAAACGCTGTCCTTTCCCAATGAGAAGATGTTTACCTTTACCTTCCTGGCTGTTGCCAGGTTATTAGTTGCAAAGACGTAGCCCGTGTTGCCGTCGCCGTCAAGCAAAGCCTGGTAAGGAACCGCCCACATTCTTTCGGCATATTCCGGAGTTATCTCTGCCTTTCCGAACAGCCCGCTGGCGATCTTTAATGAGTTGTCGTCTTTTATTTTCAGCTCTACAAAGAATGTCCCCGAAAACGGGTCTACACCTTCCGATTTCCGCAGCACGGATGCCTCAAGGTTCTTAGCCGGATTTACATCCGACTGCACTACTGCCCTGTCTCCTATTTTTATTACAGCCCAGTCATGATCGCTTATTCCGGCTTTCAGTATCCAGCCGTCCTTTGTTATTCCGTTTGTCTGGAATATCGGCATCCCCGGACTTACAAGCTGTCCTTCGTTTACAAATTTCTTTAGGACATATCCGTTTGTTGCCGCGCGGATTTCGGAGTGGTTAAGGTTGTACTTTGCAATGGCAAGCTGTTCTGCCGCAATATTCAAACCCGTCTTCGCATCCTGCATTTGAGATAATGTTGCAACGCTGTCCTTGTAGAGATTTTGCGCCCTGTTAAAATCCCGCAATGCCTTTTCGTAACCCGACTTCGCCTGGGCTGCCTGCGCCTGAATTTCGTTAAGTTCAAGCACTGCCATTAGCTGCCCCTTCTTTACCATATCGCCTTCGTTGACAAAGATGGACTTCACTATCCCGCCCGTCTTGAATGAAAGATAAGTCTCGTCGTTGGTTGTAAAGATTCCGGATACGTTTATTACTTTGTTGATCTTCTCCTTCTTTAGCTGAATAACCTTTACGGGTATGGCATCGTCCGTCTTCACTTCCTTTTTTGTTGAACAGCCGAAGTAGAAAACAAAAGAAAGAAATACAGCGGCAATTAGTATTTTATTTTTCATTTTATAACTCAATTATTTTTTCAATTCGATATTGATTCCTACACAATTAAAATCTAAGTGCATCATATTCGATTGCAGATGTCAGAAAAAAACTATACCCGACATCTGTAAGCAGCGAACAACAAACTACAGACCACAAACTATAAACGATAACCTACTACCACGGAAAATCAATTTTCATTTCCAATTTCTCTTTCATATTCCGCAAGCGCAGTCAACACCTTGTTGGTATCTATATTCAGCATCATTTCCGCCTGTGTTAACTGAGAGCGCGCATCCACCGTCTCTATAAAGGTATCAGCGCCTTCTTTATAGCCTTTGGCAATCAGCCTTTCGTAGCTCGATGCCGTTTTGTACTTCTTCACAGCCGTGAAATAGTTTTCCCTTGCGGCGATAAGGTTGTCCCGCGCTATCGATTGACTAAGCTTTAGTTGCTTCTTCGTCTGCTCAAGCTGCAGCCGCGCATTCTTTAAATCAAGTTCGGCTTCGTCAACCTTATAGCTGTTCCTGAACCCTTCGAAGATCGGCACGCTTAACTGGAAGCCGAACAGGTAATATCTCGAATCGGAATTGTAGTTCCATAATTGGTCCTGAGCTCCGAGGTCAAGGAATGCGTTTATCTTGGGAACCCAATAAAGCTTTCTCATTTGTAAAGCCGACTGGTTCATGCTCTCTCCCGTCTCGAGCATCTTCAGTTCATCCCTGCCGGATATGCCGTAGCTTCCGGATAAAATTTGATCTACCTCGGATAATTTTAATCCTATGTTGTACGTAGTGTCTATATCCGCGTCTAATTTCCTGTTAAGAATAAAATTAAAATACCGCCTCGCTGTCTTTATGTTGTTCCCGGCTTCTACTATTTTAGAATTTATCTCTGCAATCTCGCTTTCCGAGCGAAGGATATAAACCGGAAGACCCTTGCCGTTCTTCAGTAACGCTTCATTCACTCTCTTGCCCTCTTCGGCTACCTTAAGCGCATTCCTGTATATGTTCTCCGCAGAGATTGCGCTTAGATAATTATAATACGCCGTCTTTATGTCTTTGATTAATTCCTTCTTATAAATATCCGCTTCATACTGCTGCAGATGTACTTCATCGCTTTGTATACCGTGGTTGATAATCAGGTCTGTATTTAGGATAGGCATAGTTGTATGTATCTTTACGTCGTAATAGTGGAACGGAAAGAAGTTTATCTTTTCATTCGCTAACTGGGGAAAAACGTTGCTTTTTGTAAGAAGGTTTAGCGTAGTATAAACCGGGTTTAGCATGTCTCCTATGGGTATCGGGATATTTCGCCCGCCTTCACCGCTTGTGTAATCGCCTTCTAAGCTTATTGAAGGCAGAAAGTAGCTCGTTGCAGTCTTTAGGGAATACATCGCCTTCGCAAGCGAAATATTCTTTTGCTGCAGTACTATGTTGTTTGCTATACCTTCCTTTATGTATTTCTCAAGCTTATCCTGCGGATAAATTTTAACCTGCGCGGCGGTCAGCAGGCAGAACATTATTAAACAGATTAGTAAAGACTTTCTTCCCATACCGGTGTTTTAACATTAGTTAATAAATAAACATAAAATATTGATTAAACAACGTTCAACTATAAGTTAAAAAATTTTATCTTATTGCCTCGGTGATAACTCTCAATACATTTTCAATCAGCTTTTCTGGATCCTGTAGGTCTAATGTCTTAATTGCCGATCCTCTACGTATTATTGTCGTCGCTACGCCGTGAACCGCCGACCAAAGGAAGAATGACACCGATTCTATATCATGGCTCTTAAACATACCGGCTGACTGGCAGTCCGCTACGTTCCTCTTTAAGAGTTCATATGAGCGCTTTCCATGCGCCCAATCCATATCATCCTGCTTACAAAGAAAATCTATTGAATCTCTCATAATGAACATTATATCGTAGTATTCGGGGTTACTTAAAGCAAATTCTATATAGGCTCTCCCGTGAGCAATTAGCCTTTCCCGCGCATCATTTATGCCCTGTGCCGCTAACTGCTTTTGATACAGCTTATCGAAACCTTCCACATGCAGCGCGTAAAAAATAGAGTCTTTATCCGGGAAATAAGTATAAATTGAGCCGGGACTGTACTCTATCTTATCCGCTATCTTTCTGATTGATACGCCGCTGTATCCTTCTTTAACAAAAAGCTCCATAGCCGCGTTGAGGATTATCTTCCTCATCTCTGCTTTTTCTCTGTCTTTTCTTTCTACAATTCCCATATCAAATACTTAAAAATATGAACAGCGCTAACATACTAAACGGCGTTTAGTTTGTCAAGTCGTATTTTATATAGGATAGCAGGTTTTCTTTTCGTTGCCATTCCGTAGCACAGATTAGCAATCTCATATGCGTCAACCTAATTTTACATGAAATAATTTCATATATAATTGATTAAGCATCATGAAAAACAACATTGAACCTGCCTGACCAGTAGGCAGGCGCCTCTGGAGATCGATTATTTGGGGGTGATGTAAAACTACAAACATTCAACTCAAGCCAGAGTCCGTAGACTATGTCGAGAGTTGAGTCTCTATTTCGGTTTCTTCGTTCCAGAGGAACGAAATGTTTGTAGAAAATTAATCGATTCAACATTCGCGCTCCATAGGAGCGCTATGTTAATTTCATTTAATAACTTAGGAACAAAAAAATTTACAAAATCCATATG
>JBJKRP010000034.1:0-10409 GCA_046704565.1 Ignavibacteriaceae bacterium
AGACAATCTTTGGAAGCCAACATTGCCGCTCTTGAAAAGGGCAAATTTGGAATTGCCTTCAGCAGCGGGCTTGCGGCAACACATGCGTTGATGAGCCTTGTTAAAGCTGGTGATCATGTCATCGTTACCAATAATGTCTACGGCGGAACGTTTAGACTTTTTGAATTAATAATGAAAGACTACGGGCTCGATTATTCCTGGGTCGACACTACGGACCTGAACAATATCAAAAGAGCAATTAAAAAAAACACGAAGCTGTTATATCTTGAAACTCCGACTAATCCTATGCTGAATTTGACCGACCTGGAAGGTGCTTCAAAAATTTGTAAGGAAAATAATCTTTTAAGCATAGTTGATAATACATTCATGAGCCCGTACTTCCAAAACCCATTAACACTTGGATGCGACATTGTTTTACATAGCACAACTAAATACATCAACGGGCACAGTGATGTTATCGGCGGTATTATAGTAACCAACAATGAAAAGGTCCATGAAAGAATCAGGTATGTTCAGAATGCTGTGGGTGCCGTGCCTTCGCCTTTTGATTGCTGGCTGGTACTCAGGTCGACAAAGACATTAGCTGTGAGAATGGAGCGGCATAATCAGAATGCAATGAAGCTTGCCGAATATTTGGTGAAGTCTGGTGCCGCAAAAAAAGTTTATTATCCAGGGCTTTCCAGCCATCCGCAGCATGAGCTTGCAAAGAAACAAATGCGCGGATTCGGAGGAATGATCTCTGCCGATTTTGGAGATGTTGAGAAGTCTAAAAAGCTTTTAAAGAATGTTAAGATATTTACGCTTGGTGAAAGTCTTGGCGGAGTAGAAAGCTTAATCAGCCATCCGGCTAGCATGACGCACGCTTCCGTTCCCAAAGCCGAAAGAGAAAAGATGGGATTGACGGACAGCCTTGTAAGGTTTTCAGTTGGGCTTGAAGACATCGAAGACTTAATTGAAGATGTAAGAGCAGCTATTTGATAGGGGCGCAAACAATTACTAACCTTATAAAATAAAGTGATTTTCTTTTTGTATAAAAATGATTCCAAAAAGGGGACAAAAGTATTTCTTTAAAATTAGAAGACATTATTGAATAAATAGACAACTCCGGGAGCCCGGCGTTAATGACGGTAAAAAGGCGAGCAGGAAATCTAACGATAATGAAAACCAGGAACAGAAACCGGATGGGCATAATCCGGGTATAATACAAAGCCAATCAGAAAGCAATCAGAAGCCAAACAGAGAGAAATCAGACGGGGCGTACGGATGCGGATAAATGCATTATGTAACGGCAATCAGGAAAACAAAACAAACTTGAAAGAGTCAAGGGAGGTTATCTGCGGGCATTCGAGAAAAATTGTTTTCCATCACTTGACAAGAGAAAAGATTATGTATATCTTTGTAAGTAAGTGATTACAAATTTATATTAATAATATATGGCAAAAGAATCTACAGAAATACGGCAGGAACAGATTAAGAAGGCAGTGTTGGATATAATTGCCGACGAGGGTCTGCATAATGTATCTACCAGGAACCTTGCAAAGAGGATTGGTCTTACTGAAGGTGCTATATTCCGACATTTCCCAACAAAGCGGGATATTATTAAAGGTATTATGGATGATGTAGCCGGAGATTTGATCGGGTCTTTAAGGAATATTGTACTTAAGCCTGAAAAAGCGGAAGATAAGCTTTTTAATTATTTATGCCGTAATGTAAAATACCTGAAGGAAAATAGGGGTATAACCATACTGCTATTCTCTGAAGCTGCTCATCTGGGTGATAAAGAGCTGAAAGAAAAATTAAATCAGATTTTATTGGAACAGAAACAGTTTATTATCAAGATTGTTAAAGACGGCATCGCCGAAGGAGTATGGGATAAATCCGTTGTGCCTGAAGATGTCGCCGTTATTTATATGGGAATACCTATCACTTTCAATATAGAATTAGTTTTGAATAAAAGCGGCATCAACATGGACAACTTCTGCAAAAGAATGTATAATTTGATAATTAAGGCGCTAAGAAAATAAAAAAATTTATCTAATGTTGTAAGTAAATGATTACTTAATAAATAATATAAGGAAGACTAAATTGATTATGAAATATAGACATATGATTAAGCTTGATAGATACCCGGCGATGGATCAAAGCGAATTTTGTACATCGTTGTTTATCATTAAGAAAGGGGATGCCGAAAATAACATAAAGACTCCAGGTGAGCTGTTGAAAATCCAGTTGAGGTTAACATGTTATATATACTGATTTCAATTATTATTTTTGCTGCATCTTTCCTTTTTTCAATGCTTGGATTAGGAGGTGCTTTAATTTACGTGCCTGTCCTTAAGTGGGCGGGTTTCCCGATTAAAGAGGTTGCTATACCTCTATCATTATTTCTAAACGGAATAACGACTCTAATCGCGTTAATCGCTTACTTTAAAAATAAACTTGTTGATGTAAAAGGCGGACTCGCAATGACTATTGCGGCATTTCTATTTGCGCCGGTTGGAGCTCTTGTATCGGATAAACTTCCGGTCAATGTGTTGTTAATTTTATTCTCCGCAGCCGTTTTAGCTGCCGGAGGAAGAATGCTTATCATGTCTAAAAAGCCCGAACCGAAAGAAATAATGTCATTTAAAAAGCGTGCTGTTATCGGTGCTATAATAGGCGGCTTTGCAGGCTTTATGGCTGGTCTGCTGGGCATAGGCGGAGGATTTATTATGGCGCCACTTCTTATGTGGATGGGATATGAAACTAAAAGAGCAGCAGCTACTTCGGCATTTGCTGTAACATTTTCTTCATTCTCCGGTTTCCTCGGTCATGCAGCTCAAGGACACTTTAATTGGACTTTAACGGTGATACTAACATTGGCTGTTGTAATCGGTGCGCTGCTGGGAAGCAACTTTATGGCAAGGAAAGCAAAATCAAACAGGGTAAAACAAATTTTCGCGCTTGTATTGTTTTCTATTGCCGTTAAAATAATTATCGGCGTTATATAATGGAAAGAAAATTTGAAATGGCAAAGATTAAAAAAATTATTATAGCGGCAGTATCCTTAATTACCGCGGCTGGCAGCAGTTCGTTCGCACAACAAAAGGTAAATTGGAACGGATATTTACAGTATCGCTTTTCGGATAATTATTTGAACCAGACAAATTTCTCGGTAAGAAGAGCAAAGTTCTGGGTCGACGGCTTGCTGCCGGCGAATGACGGAAGCTGGGGATATAAATTGCAGGCTAACTTTCTGCAGAATTCTAAATACCTATTGGAGCTTCAGGATGTTCTTGTAAATTATAAGATAAACACATTTGATATTACCGCTGGTCAGTTTGTACCTGACTTTAGCTTACAGAGGAAACAACCCGACTATATTATACCCCTTGATGAAAGGGCGGATGTTGTTAATGCGCTTGTACCCGGTGCGGAAACTATGGCAAGAGACATTGGTGTCGAACTGAAATTAAACGAAAATAAAACCGGCTCTGTCAGTTTCGGATTCTACAACGGTAATGGTGCAAATACTGTTTCAGATAAGAAAAATTTCTTATATGTGAGCCGCGGAAGTTTTTTCTTACTAAATAATTTCAAATCTAAATTGGAAATAGGCTACAATCTTTCTTATCGAAATGCGCACGATCTACAATTTAGTAAAATCTTAGGAAGTAATGCTACATTTACCGGCAGCGATTTCCGCTTCGGCTTTGAAGGTGAGCTGACCGCAGGCAATTTTGATGTGCAGTCGGAATATATTCAAGCTAATCTCGGCTCTGAAAAAGCATACGGCTATTATGCAATTGCAGATTATCTTTTTGTCTCGAAACATTTACTTACAATTTCAATCGAGCAGTACAGAGATTTAAACCCTGCTACGTTAGATGATCCGTGGTATGTTATCGGTTATTCATATCTGCTAAAAGGAAATGATATAAAATTTTCTATAAATAATAAATTTCAGTTTTGGGAAAACAAAACAAATTCACTTACAACTATACAAATTCAGTATTTTTTTAAATAAACACAGGAGTATTAAAATGGTAAATCCGCAAGAATGGTTGGAGTTCGGACAAAGATTTCATGGGCACAAGTGTCCTGCAATGCCTCTAGGCTTAAGGGTAGGCGCAGCAGCAATGAATAAGCTGGGGGTTGAAAGAGCTAAAGACGGACAGATATTAGCGTTCGTAGATTTAGGCGATGACCACTGCGCAACCTGCTATGCTGATGGTCTTCAGGTAATTATGGGAACAACCTTCGGCAAAGGCAACATCAAAAAAACACACAAAGGCAAATGGGCTGTTACACTAGTTGACAGAGCATCCGGTAAAGCGGTACGCGTAACGCCCAAAGCAGAAGCTATGCTTCAAAATAAACAATCCGACTTTTTCAAGAATTACAGGGAAAAAGGTATTCCGGCGAGTAAAGTTCCGGCAGAGGTTGTCGATCCATTGATAGTAAAGGTTATGAGCGCTCCGCAGGAAATGCTGTTAAATATTTCCGGTGTGTTCGATTACAATCTTGAGCCGAAGAAAGACAGCTTTAACGGGTTTGTCTGCGAAGAATGCGGCGAGATGACAGTAGAAGAATATGGAAGAATTAAAAGCGGCAAGCATGTTTGTATTGATTGTGCTGCTAAATAAACTTCTTTAAAAGCAGCATGTTATTCATGCTGCTCTCTTTATGGTTGTTCAATTTATTTTTAATTAACAGGCATCTAAATGAAATGACCCGGCTTAAGACAATTTTCGGTGTATGTTCCTGAAAATTACAGCCGGAAAGTAAACCGTCATAACTTTAGCTCAGAAGAGATGACTGGCGCAAAAAGTATGCACATACGGCAGTAATATATTTTCGTAAAACTCATTGGTGATTATAATGGAGGTATAAAAATAATTTTCCGTTAAACAGGTGCAATTTAGTGTTCATGATTCTTTTGGAGGAATAATACATTTCATAAAAAATCTCCTTAAATTTAGGCAATTAAAAATTTATAAATTTTCGGGGATCTATTATGAAAGATCAAAATAAACCTTTGCAGAATTCCAATTCCATTGACGATACAAAATATTCAATGGAAACGCACTTGATTTATGGTAAGAACATTACCAACAAATGGGACTATTCGCACCACGTTCTGCCGCCCATTTCATCATCTGTTATTTACAGATTAGATTCGGTGGAAAGAGGTGCAGAGGGATTTCAAGAGTTTGCAAACTTGCCAGCAACCGGGGAAAATCCCAGACCGATTTACATCTATGATCGTTTAGGCGAACCGAATAAAGATATTTTGGAGGAGAATTTGGCTTATGTTGAAAGGGGAGACATAGCTGTAACATTTGCCACCGGAATGGGGGCAATTTCGGGAATACTCGGTATCCTGGCAAAATCTGGCGACGAAATAATCGCTCATCATACTCTTTATGGCTGTACGTATTCTCTATTTACTACCTGGTATCCGAGGTATAATATAAGTGTTAAGCTAACCGATCTAACGGATGAGGAAAATCTTTTAACATTTATTACTACAAAGACTAAGGTCATTTATTTTGAAACTCCTTCTAACCCGAATTTGGATATCATTGATATTGCCCGTATACGTGAAATTATAGATGGGGCAAATCAAAGCAGGGAGGAATCTGAGAAAATAAAAATAGTAGTAGATAATACTTTCGCCACGCCGTTTTGCCAAAGACCGATTGAACTGGGAGCAAACTTTTCTATTAATTCTCTTACAAAAGGATTAGGCGGGTTCGGAACGGACATGGGCGGTGTTGTTATCGGGAAAAAGAAATATAGAGATGCTTTACTTCTTTATAGAAAGGATTTCGGTGCCGTTCTTAATAATAGGAGCGCCTGGACAGTAGCAACTTATGGTTTGCCGACCCTTCACCTGCGAATTCAAAGGCAGATTAAGTCGGCGCAAAGGATTGCTGAATATTTAAGCCTTCACGATAAAATTGAATTTGTAAACTACCCCGGGCTCCCGGACTACAAATTCTATAAGACTGCACGGAAGCAAATGAAAGACTTTAACGGTAAATTTGCACCCGGCAGTTTAATTTATTTTGTATTGAAGGGCAAGGATGCTTTACAGAGCAAAGAGAATGCAAAAAAGTTTATGAACTTCGCCGCAGAGAAAGCATACACAATGACTCTCGCAGTCAGTCTTGGTCATACAAGAACTTTACTGGAACATCCTGCATCTATGACCCACTCAATGGTTCCGGTTGAAAAGCTGCCGGAATATAAAATTGATGCCGGAGGAATTAGATTAGCAGTTGGGTTGGAAAATGTTGACGACATATTGTCCGATCTCGAATCATGTCTGAAAATTGTTTAATCACTATAATTTCCTAATTTTGCATACAAGCATTTCGGTCACTGAAGCTGCATAAGTTTTAGTGACCAAATTTTTATAAATGAAGCTTTTATTTTTTTACAATCCGGGATTTAAATGCAAAAAATAATTTCTGCCGTTGTAATATCTCTTTTGCTCATCTCGATTGGTCTGGCGCAGGATCAGACAAATCAAGATTCAATTGATGTCACAGTAATTGATTCGTACGTTTCACCGGAGCTGCCTCATCAGTTTTTACTTTCTTTTTTTACAAGCAGCAGGTGCAAATCACAGCTACTGATTGCCGATAAATACAAATACACCGTTTCGAGCTCATTGACTGAGGACCACAATATAAAAGTAGATTTGACGGGGTTAAGCTTTAAGACGAAATCCGTCCCTTACATTATCATAGTGCAAGACTCTGCCGGACGAACGTTCAAAAGTGACAAATATGAATTTGAACTGCCCGGCGAAATAAAAGTTCAAAGCGAATCGAACTTTTTGCTGCTTTGTTTGTTCGGAGCCGCGGTGTTTGCCTTACCGTCTCCTGTTTATGTTACCTCAAACGGCGGAAATTATTTTAGCTTAACGAAGGAAATCCCGGTTTTAACTTTTAGATCATCGAGCTATAGTTATCCTGCCGGATATTTATCGGCAGAGTATTCCTATATTTTTAAGGCGCCAGATAAAAACTTTTTCAGGCTGGGATATAAAGAGATATTCGTTGTTCCGGCTTTAGAATACGTTTCTCCGGGAATAGATTGGTTTACCAACTTCCAGGGCTATAACGGAGTGAGTGCCGAATTATCGGTAGGCTGGTTTAAGATTTTTAATACTTTTACGGTATACACGAGGTACAGATTTAATCTTAAGCCCGGCGAAGGGTCAAAGAATTTTAATGAAATTTCTCTCGGGCTTTATTCCAGCTTTTTCTCGGTCTACTTTTAATTAAAGATAATTATTCTCTTCTTAAATAGAATGAAGGATTTATGTTTGACACTGAAGAAATATTATCTGTCTCTCAGATTACAAATAAGATAAAGCTCAACCTCGAAGAGAATTTTTCTCAAATTAATGTAGTAGGAGAGATATCAAATTTCAAAGCTCATATTTCCGGTCATTGGTATTTTAATCTGAAGGATGCCGGAGCCGTTATCTCGTGCACGATGTGGAAAGGGCTGAATAGCTATGTTTTCTTTACTCCACAAGATGGAATGAAGATAATAGTAAAAGGAAGGATTACAGTCTATCCGCCCCGCGGAAATTATCAGCTTGATGTACGCTCTATGAAGCCTGCAGGAATCGGCGAGCTTCAAGCTGCTTTTGAAAAGTTGAAACAAAAGTTATCTGCTGAAGGATTATTTGATGAACGGTTTAAGAAAACTATCCCCAGGTTCCCCAGGAAGATTGGGATCGTAACCGCGATTGACGGTGCTGCATTCAGAGATATGATTAGCGTTGCCGAAAGAAGGTTTCCTTTAGTCGAGCTTTTAATAGCTGCGTCAAGAGTGCAAGGCAGCGGCGCGGCAGAAACAATTGCGGAGAGCATAAAGCTTCTTAATGAACGCAGCGATATTGATGTAATTATTGTAGGCAGAGGTGGAGGCTCAATCGAGGACCTTTGGGCTTTTAATGAAGAAGTAGTAGCGAGGGAGATTTTTAATTCTAGAATCCCCATAATTACCGGAGTAGGTCATGAAGTAGATTTTACAATTGCAGATTTTGTGGCGGACCTGCGTGCGCCGACGCCTTCTGCGGCAATGGAAATAGCAACGCCTGACAAAAACGAAGTCGTGTCTTTCGTACTAAATTTTTCTGACTCGGCTGAACAGACTTTATCGGATTTAATTGAGTCCCGGCATAACGGCGTTCAGAAAGTTCTTAATTCTTACGGCTTCCGAATGCCGCTTGATATAGTTCGCAGACGAGAGCAGGAAGCAGACAATCTGACTTACCGGATGCAGGAAAAAATGGATAAGAAAATAGTCTTTGTAAAAAATAAGCTTTCTCTTTTGACTAAAGACATAGAGTCTCACGACATTAACAGAGCACTGAAAAAAGGGTTTGTTTTGGTCAGGCAGAAGTCTAAATTAATTTCCAGGGCAGCGGGCTTCAATTATGCGGAAAATACACTGCTTAAATTTTACGACGGTGAAATTGAAATCAAGTCCGGTAAAGCCGGGAAATAAGATTTGGCGTTAGTGCGGAAAGTTTTAAATTACCGCAGTTAATTTAAATGGACTATAAATATTATTATGGCAAAAAAATCAGAAAAAGCCAGCTTCGAAAAAAAGTTAAACCGGCTTGAAGAGATTTCATCTCTTCTTGAAAGCGAATCGATAGGATTGGATGAAGCTATCTCGCTGTATGAGGAAGGGATTGAGCTTTCGCGGGATTGTATAACAACTTTAAAAAACGCTGAACTGAAAATTACAGAACTTAAAAAGAAACTAGATGATTTGTCGGCTGACGAGCAAGAAGGATCAGCCGGGCAGTGAATGGATATGATATGAGCGATGTAAATAAATACCAGATTTTATCGAAGGTAAACTTTCCTTCCGACATAAAGAATTTTGATACTGCTCAATTAAAGCAGCTTTGTTCCGACTTGCGGAATTACCTTATTGATACTGTGTCGGAAGTGGGAGGACATTTCGGCGGAGGTCTTGGCGCCGTCGAGCTTACTGTTGCAATACATAAAGTATTCAACACGCCCGACGACTTAATTGTCTGGGATACGGGACATCAGGCATACCCTCACAAAATATTGACCGGAAGAAAAGAAGCACTTCAGAGCATCAGGCGCTTTCACGGCATAAGCGGTTTTTTAAAAAGAACCGAAAGCGAATACGATTCCTTTGGAGCCGGACATGCCTCGACGTCTATTTCAGCGGCGCTGGGAATGGCGGTTGCACGCGATATCAACAACGAAAAGAAAAAGGTTGTTGCTGTAATAGGCGATGGTGCAATGACAGGCGGAATGGCTTACGAGGCGATGAACAATTCCGGCTTAATCAAATCCGATTTGATTGTAGTGCTTAACGACAATAACATGTCTATAGCTCCAAATGTCTGGCAAATCTCAAATTATTTTACGGAGATGATTGCACATCCCGATTATAACAGAGTGAAGGGTCAGATATGGCAATTGACGGGAAAGCTCGATCATTTCGGCGATAGAATTCGTCGCATAACAGCGCGGCTTGAAAACGGAATTAAGGCGGTACTTACCCCGGGCATGCTGTTCGAGGCGCTGGGCTTCAGGTACTTCGGTCCTGTAAACGGGCACAATGTCCATCAGCTAATAAAAATATTTGAACAAGTAAAAGAGTTGAAAGGTCCGATCCTTGTCCATGTTCATACACAAAAAGGAAAAGGATACGAGCCTGCGGAAAATGATACTCAGAAGCTGCATGCATCCACACCTTTTGATAAGCTGACGGGAAAGGCTCTTAAAAAATCCGGCGGCAACCCGTCGTATACTTCAGTTTTCGGAAAAGCTCTTGTTGAAATTGTTAAAGAGAACCCCAATGTAGTGGGAGTAACAGGAGCCATGCCGGACGGTACCGGTCTGGATTTTCTTCAAAAAGAATTTCCAAAGAATTGTTTTGATGTAGGAATTGCAGAGGAACACGCTGTTACATTTGCTGCCGGACTGGCAACACAAAATATTATTCCGGTGGTTGCTATCTACTCGACTTTTTTACAGAGAGCATTTGACCAGATCGTTCACGATGTCGCCATACAGAAGCTTCATGTTGTATTTGCACTTGACCGCGCAGGCTTGGTTGGAGCGGATGGACCAACGCATCACGGCGTATTTGATTTGACCTATCTCCGGATGATTCCCGGAATGGTTTTGATGGCACCCAAAGATGAATCCGAACTACGCGATATGCTTTACACTGCTGTTAACTATAAGGCGGGACCAATTGCGCTTAGATATCCGAGAGGAAGCGGTTTAGGTGTTCAGCTTAAAGATAATTTTGACCTGATTGAAATTGGAAAAAGCGAGATACTGAAGGAAGGGAAGGATATTGCTTTTCTTGCAGTAGGCAAAATGGTAGATTACTCGATGCAGGCT
>JBJKRP010000035.1:0-6661 GCA_046704565.1 Ignavibacteriaceae bacterium
GTTCCAACTTTAAACGCAATTCTTGTCGAAGGGTTAAAAGGATTCGGATAATTGTTCTCAAGCTCAAATTTATTTGGCAGCGCGGACGGTGAGCCGGCAACAGCGGTAACTGTTTCGTACTTTTCAATCTGCTGTACTACCTGACCATTCTGATCGGTACCGCCGAAGACGTAGATCGCACCGTTATAGTTGACAGCCATCGGGTGTTTCCTACCATAATTAAGAGGCTGTATTCCTTCTTCTTCTAACTCTGCCTTCCTAAGATTAATTGCCGAAACTTTCCGCAATAGACTTCCATCGTAACCGTAACCTCCAATTAAATATATAATGCTGTCGCTTGCTACTGCTACTCCGCCGGCTCTTGAATCCTCAAGTTCGGCGTGCAAATTGGTCAGAGTATTTGTAGTAATATTAAAATCATAGATTGCTCTTTGCGGGGCAACGCCAGTACCACCAAATATATATATATCATTTCCCACAACAGCAGACATCTGGTCGAAAGAGAAATGAGGAGTAGAAATCGAATCAGTTGCATTGAAAGTTTTATCAGATTCGATATTATAGCTGAAGAGGTAATTATTGTTTACCGCAGATGGGGTATAGCCGCCGAAAGCATATATATTACCGTTTACAACCTGTCCGGTCGAATACGATCTTGAGAACTCAGAATCTTTTTTATAGATATACGGAGAGGATTTAAAGTTCCACACCTCAATTGAACCGGGAGTATAAACTTCCAGAGGATCGGTTGGAAGAGATGTTAATCCTCCGAAATAGACTATGCTGTCGGCAAAAGGGGCTGCTATAAATTCGCTTCTCGGGTATTTCATTGAATCGACAATCGACCAGCTATTATCCTTCGGGTTGTATGCCTGGATATAATTTACAACGGTATTTTGGTCATCCGAATATCCGCCGAGAATATAAATCATGTCCCCGCTAACAACAGCTTGACCGCCGGAAACCGGGTTAGGCATTTGACCCACCACAGTCCAGACCTGCGCAAAAGCTTCCGTTGTAAGCATCAACATTAGTAATATAAACGATTTCATCCTAAAAGTTTTATATTTATTATAACTCTTGCTCAACTATAATGCCACCATCCTATTTATCTAATTCTTGAAAATTCAGCCTGTAGTTAAATGCGCTTCCTGATAGGATTGTAATTTCTTTACTCACCGGCGAAAAATTTTCGTTCTTTACGGTCAGGGTATAATTTCCGGGCTTCAAAACTACCGGCTTTTCCAGTGGAGTAGTTCCGATATATTTCCCGTCAATATAAATCTTACCCCACGGATAAATATCGCATGAAAGGAATCCGAACTGGTTATTCATGTTGATATATATTGAGTCTTTTTCTCCGGGAGTTACCGTAATCATTTTTGTGTAAGCCGGGTAATCGGGATGCATCATCTCTAATTTATGCTGCCCAGGGCTAAGCGCAAGCTCGCTTATCGGCGTGTTGTCTATCTTTTTATTATCAACGTAGACAACGGACCATGGATAGCTGTCAATAAAAACCTTGCCCGGAATTGACGCCGCAGGATTACTTATCTTAGATATAGCTGCACCTGTAAGCTGCGAATCTTTCTCGTTTTTCTTTTTCCCTGGGACGTCCGCTGAAGCTTTTTTTGTATCCGTATTATTTTCTTTTTCCACTACCGGTATATTTTTTTCTACAGCTTTATTAGGCATGTTCCCAGCAGTCACCTGTTGCTTGGCTGCCGGGTGTGTAAAAGCATTAATGAATACCATTCCGAACAATACTGCAGCTAATAATGCTGCCGAAATTATCGCCGGTACTTTGTAGCTGCGTCTTTCCGGCTGTAACTTATCTATTGACAGCCGGGCACTTACCGCCTCTTCAACGCCGAGCAATTTTAAAACATCTCCGGCTGTCTTTGCTCTTTGCCTAAGATCGTTCTGCAGCATAGACTCTATCGAAATCCTGATATCCTCCGGCAGGGAATCAAGCGAAGAAGAGCAGCTTTCCAGGTTAAAGTTTAAAATATTATTTATAGTCTCGCCCATTGCAGTACCGAGCACGGGGTTCCTGCCGGTGAACAGCTCGAATGCAACCAGCCCGGCTGAAAATAAATCAGTCTGCTGTGTCTTTTCGCCGCGTATCTGTTCCGGCGCCATATAGCTTGGCGTACCGACTATAGTTGAATTGTTTGTAAGATTGTTGTCGTTTATTACAAGCGCAAGACCGAAGTCCGCAATCTTAAGCTCCCGGTTTGTATTTACAAGTATGTTTTCCGGCTTTACGTCCCTATGGATAATCCGGTTCCGGTGGGCGGCATCCAGCGCTTGAAGCAATTGGATAAGCAATAGCTTTTTATCTTCAACCAAAAGATTATTTGAAGCAATTACCTCTCTAAGATTCCTGCTGTCGAAATATTCAAACGAGATATAAAAGAAATTATTCTTAGTGCCGAAGTCGAGCACCTTGATAAGATTGGGATGGTCGAGCTGTGCAAGGATTTTTGCTTCACGCTTGAACCTCTCAAGTATTGTCGTATCGGACAGTCCCTCGGTGTTTAGCGTCTTAAGCAGTATCTTTTTCCCGAGGAAGATATGGTTAGCCAGGTAGACCGCTGCCTGGCTGTCCTTTTTAAGGCAGCTTATTATTTCGAACTTGTCAAAAAGTATTTCGGTAGACGTCTTATCCATTATCAAACTACAACTTCCCGCCTAATTCCTTAATCTTTAGCTGAACCCACCTGACGGAGACACCGAGCGACCTGGCTGCAAGCGTCCTGTTTCCGTTATATTCCTCCAATCTTCTTTTTAAAAGGACTACTTCAAACTCTCTAAGCGTACCCTTAAATGAAGAATCGTCGGACTCGTCCTCGATGATGATATGCTCGGGAAGAAGCCTGTCGTCCTCGCAAAGAATAAGCGCCCGCTGTATAACGTTCTCAAGCTGTCTTACATTCCCCGGCCAGCCGTACTCCTCAAGCATCTTCAGTGCCCTGGAATCTATGTGAACTTCCTTGGCGGAGAATTTTTTCATAAAATAATCTACAAGCAGCGTAACATCGCCGTGTCTTTCTCTTAAAGGAGGCACCCTTATAGGGAAAACGTTAAGCCTGTAAAACAAGTCGGTTCTGAACTTTCCTTCCTTCGAAAGCTGTTTAAGGTCCTTGTTGGTAGCCGTAATTACCCTTACGTTTACCTTTATAACCTGCGTATCGCCTAACCTGATTATCTCTCTGTTCTGCAAAACCCGCAGAAGCTTAGCCTGAAGAGCAACCGAAATATCGGCAATTTCATCGAGGAAAAAAGTACCGTTATTAGCGACCTCGAATAAGCCTTTCTTATCTGTTGCAGCACCGGTAAAGGCTCCCTTCTTGTAGCCGAACAGCTCGCTTTCAAGGAGCGTATCCGGTATTGAGCCGCAGAACTGAGCAAGGTAGGGTTTATCAGCCCTTACGCTTAAGTTATGAATCGCCTTGGCAATCAACTCCTTCCCCGTACCGCTCTCTCCGAGAAGTAAAACGGTTGCATCAGTTGCGGCAACCTTTTGTATCAATGCCGTCATGTTCTGCATCGCAGCACTGCTGCCTATCAGATCTGGAATCATTTTAACCGACTGGAGCTGGTTCTTCAGGATTATGTTTTCGTTCTGAAGCTCCTGCATCTGTGTAATTTTATCGAGAGCAAGAGAGACCATGTTCGAAAAGAAATCAAGGAATACCAGGTTCCCTTCGTTGAACTCCTTCCTGTTGTTCATGCTGTCCACAAGAATAACGCCCCAAACTTTATCGCCGCGCTTTATCGGTACGCCAAGAATCGACTTGATATTGTGCAGTTGTATGCTCTTAAACTGCGATACGTTCGGATCGCTTTGCACGTCGTGGTAAAGACACGGCTCTTTCCTGTCAATTACCTTCTGCAGAACACCGGATGAAAAGACCGATAGGTCGCTGATGTTTTCCTGCCGGACGTTTCTCGCCGCAATGATTTCGAAGCTGTCGCTAAGCTCATCATATTTTACAAACAGACCGCGCTCAGCATTAATAACTCTTATAACAAGGTCAAGCGTCTCCTGTATAAGCGAGTCTTCATAAATTACCGAGTTCAGTACGCGGCTTATCTGGTAGAGCGTTTCAAACTGCTCTTTGTTTAATAACTTAATCGACCCGTCTATCTGATTTTCCATTTCTTTGGCGCTTTCCTTTTCCATTATTGAACTACAAAAGTTGCAGGCAGAGACCTTGCCCGGTTATTAAACTGATCGACGACCCAGACTACCCAATAATAATTACCCGGCGGCAGCGGCGATGGTATATTATACGAAACCAGGCTGGAAGAAATGCTGTCAGCCGTAAACATTAACTGCGGGTTGGCAATATCATTTGTATATACCTCTATCTTATAATTGAAAGTATATCCCGCTCTGAACCTTTGCCAGGTAAACGCCGGGCTTGGACCAATCGTAGTGTCGTTAACCGGGAACTGGATTACTGGCGCAGTCTTAATAACGCGTGCTACGTTCGAGCTGCCGATATTTATCTGCATGTTGTAAACGTCCGCTATTATATTGAAGTTCAGACCTATTGTCTGCTCAATATCGGTAATGTTTAAATCCTGTGTAGATAAAGTTACTGTATAAATCTTTTTGGAAACGTCAAAGCTCAGCGGATACTTCAGCCCGAGCTGAGAATTCTGTACAAACAAAGTGTCGACTGCATTTTCCTTATCGGTTATCTTTGCGTTTACAACAAGCTGGTATATTTGCCCCGGCGGCGAGAACTGGTTTATAACTACGGTATAAACCCGGATACTATCCAGAGAAGGTATGCTGTTAAGGTTAACGTTGTAGCTCAGTGTCCTGGAGCTGCCCCATGCAACGTTCAGCGTATCCGGGATGTAGCCGCTTTTCTGGAATATAAGCTTGCCGCTTACAGGGTGGATGTTATTTATCTGGAAGCCGCCGCTGTTATCAGTCGTGACTAATTTACCGGAAGGGCTCCAGTAAACCGATACGCCCGGGATACCGGAATACGGATAGCTCAAGGTATGCACCGTCCCGTTCAGCTCGGCAAAGGTATAGCCCGGGTTCATCGGATCGAACGGATTATTTCTCGGCGCATTGCATGATTCAATTACTGTCATAGCGCAAAACATAATTGCTGCAATAATATATTTCAGGTAGAATTTAAATCCCAAGTTCTTCAAATATACTATGTTAATATTTGTATTCAATTATAAATAATATGATACTCAATTAGTGTTGCAATACGCACTTTTTTCATAGTATGGATAAGCAAAAATTTTATTAGGCTGTTTTCAGCTAATTTAATTTATGGAATTTTCAGACCAAATTCGAATTGATTTGTTTGCCATAATGACTTCGGGGCATTGCATTTTATTCAGGCATCGCCTGACGGCAAACGTGGGGTTTATAACTGCATTATATTTAAGAAAGATATATTAGCCTTATCTTCATAATAAATACATGTTAAGTGCTTAGCAGCAGCAAGTCAGTGGTTAAGGGATAAAAAATAAATCTCATTCAACAGCAATTTTTATTTTGATAAGATCACGGTATTCAGCCCTATAGTAAATGCATTTGTATTATTATTCGTAAGCCTCCATGCGAATTCAAGCTTCATAGGCAAAACACCGTAGCCGATCCCAAACCCGGCTTCGATCAACGGCTTTGTTAATCCATCATACGTTACCGGCAAAATCTCCCTCGACTTCTGCGAGATATCTACCCACCCCGAATTTAAGAAGGCGCTTATCTGTAAGTTCCAATCTCTTAAAAGCGGCACCGGGAATATTCTAAAGAATTCATCGTAAAAGTTGTATTGAAGACAAACGGCAAGAAGCTTGCTGCCGAAATATTCTCCCAGCTTTGCAGTCCTAAAAGACATATCGCTGGACGTAGCGTCTATTCCGCCGGGCAATGCATAAAGCATCTGGAAGGGCACCGCATCATCCGAATAGTTAAACGACAGCTTAAAATCAAGGTCTGTCGTTCTGAAGGAATTCAAGACGCCGTCGATGCCAGCGTTATAGGCTAAGAAGCTCATGTCGCTGGCAAGCATTCTCTTCGAGCTCAATGTTATGCCGCCTCCAAAGGTAATATAGGACTTTCCGTTCGCATCTCTCCTGCGGAAATAGCCATCTTCATAATAATCCCTGAAATCAAATTTAAAGTTTAAGTCAAGATCGTTAATTCTCGTTTCATATACCGGCGGATTATCCCTGAACTTTCCGTCCGGGTTCTGAAATGAAAAATCAGTATTCGTCATTGCGGTGTTGAAAGTACTGTTGGTAAAGGTTAACCCGGCGTTTAGCACCGGTAAAACGTCGCCGTTCATTTTAATTCTAAAGCCTTTATCGTAATAGTAGTCCAGGTAATCGTCCCTGAATACAAGCGCATATAACGAAGAGGTAAAATCACTAAAGTTATTTGATTCTGTAAATAATGAGCTGATGCTTTTAAAGGCATCGAGCGAAATTTTATATGTCCTGTATTCACCAAGCAGCAGCGAGGCTCCGAACCGGTATTTAAGCCTTTTATCCGCAAACCCGTAGTCAAATCTTATATACGAGTCGAGTCTTTTATTAAGGAGATCCTTTTCGTTTACGCCGAAGCCGGGCGTATGTCCTTCTACCCTGTCGTAACGATACATGTTTAGAGGGG
>JBJKRP010000036.1:0-3997 GCA_046704565.1 Ignavibacteriaceae bacterium
CAAAGCTTGAAAACGAATTGAAGCACGTTAAGGAAAATCTTCAAAATACTCTTGAAGAAATGCAAACCTCGCAGGAAGAATTAAAATCTACCAACGAAGAACTGCAGTCCACTAATGAAGAACTGCAGTCTACAAACGAAGAGCTTACAACTTCCAAGGAAGAAATGCAGAGCCTGAATGAAGAACTGCAGACTGTTAACCTTGAACTGCAAAGCAAAGTTGATGAATTTGCCAGTGTAAACAGCGATATGAAAAACTTACTTAACAGTACGGACATTGCCACCCTGTTCCTTGATAAGAAACTGTGTATTCGCAGGTTTACGGATAACGTTACCAAAATATTTAAAATGGTTCACACCGATATTAACAGGCCGTTCACGGATCTGGTGTCTAATTTAGATTATCCCGAAATAGAAAAAGATGCACATGAGGTACTGCAAACTCTTGTTTATATTGAAAAATCCGTACCCGCCAAAGACGGCAAGTGGTACCTTACGCGCATTATGCCTTATCGTACTCTTGATGATAAAATAGACGGGCTGGTATTAACGTTTTTCGATATAACAAAATCCAAAATTATGGAGCTCTCACTCCGGAACAACACCGAAGTTTTCCGGTCTATGATTTTATCTTTATCCAAAGTTATTATTATTGTTACTCCCGAAGGCAGACTCTGGGATTTTAACCTCGAAGCTGAAAATGTTCTTGGGCTTAATAAACAAGATGCTCTGGGTAAAGACTTTATAGACATGCTAATTCCGGCTAACGAAAAACAGTTAGCCCGGGAGCAGTTTATAAAAGTTATTGAGGACAGCTTGTCTTTTAAGTTTCGCTCTGCCGTAAAAACTTCGGACCAAAGCCAATTATCTGTGGATTGGAATGTAAATAAATTGCTTAATGAAAAAGGTAATATTGAAAATATAATTTTAATAGGGTAAAAAAATGGGTTTAAATGAATGGGGTAAAGGTAATACCGGGAATTCCGGTTTACTTCGCAAAAAGGCGGAAGATAGCCTAAAAGAAAATAGCAGCAATTTTAAAGTAACCCGATTCGCAAAAGAAGTAGATACACTTTCACTTATACACGAACTGCAGGTTCACCAGGTTGAACTTGAAATGCAGAATGATGAGCTTATAAAAACACGAGATACGGCAGAGAGATTAAAGCTTAAATATGAATCTCTCTTTGATTTTGCGTCGATAGGCTACTTTGTAATAAACCGGGAAGGTAAAATTTTAGAAATAAATTTTAGCGGAGCCGGGCTTCTGGGAATTGACAGGTCGAATCTTGTAAATAAAGATTTTAAATTCTTCCTTAAGGATAATTACAGAAAAGATTTCTACATTTTCCTAAAACAGGCATTTGAAAAACATATTAAAGTATCTGCGGAAGTTGAACTTTCCTTAACTCCGATGCAAAAAAAGTTTGTATATATTGAAGGTATAGTTTTGGGAGAAAATGATAATTGTTTAACTGCAATTATGGATATTACCCAGCGCAGGATTGCGGAAGAAGAAGTTCAAAACCTAAACATAACGCTTGAATCCCGTGTTAGGGAACAGACCGCCCGCTTAACAGACGCAAACAAAATGCTGCGGAATGAAATAATTCTGAGGGAAGAAAAAGAGATTCTGCTTAAGCGTTTGAACCGCACACTTAATGCAATGCGCCGAAGCAGCGAAGCTGTATCCAGGTCAAAATCGGAAAAAGAATTTCTTGACGAAGTATGTAAAATAATAATTGAAGACTGCGGGCATTCAATGGTATGGATTGGCTTTAAGGAAGATGACGTGAACAAATCCATTTTGCCTGTTGCTTATGCGGGATTTGAAGAAGGATACATTGAAACACTAAAGCTTACCTGGGCAGATACGGAACGCGGGCACGGGCCAACCGGCACGGCAATTAGAACGGGCAAACCTTCATTCTGTAAGAATATGCTGATCGATCCCCGTTTTAAACCCTGGCGGCAGGAGGCAATTAAACGGGGTTATGCATCTTCAATTGTTATTCCTTTAATCGACGGAGAAATTGTATTCGGCGCATTAACGATTTATTTTACCGAACCTGACCCGTTTTCGGAAGATGAAGTAAGTCTGCTTAAGGATCTCGCCGCCGATCTTTCCTTCGGTATAAAAACAATCCGTATGCGGGAGGCACGTAAAAAAGCTGAACTTGCTCTGCAGGAATCGGAAGCAAAAGCTAAAGCACTAATCAAATATGCGCCTACGGGAATTTATGAAATTGATTTTCGCGGGCCGAAACTATTGACGGTAAACGACGCAATGTGCGATATACTAGGTTATACGCGCGAGGAACTTCTTAAGACCGACCCCAATTCGCTTTTGGATGCCGAAAGCCGCGTTCTTTTTATGCATAGGGTAAAACGGCAATTAGCGGGAGATAAATTAAATGCGCAGGTAGAGTTCCGCGTCATTGCTAAAGACGGAAGGAAAATAGATGCATTATTGAATATCTCGTTTGGAATCGACGCCGGGAACCCCTACAAAGCGCTTGTAGTTGCGCATGATATTACCGAGCGCAAAAAAATGGAAGATGAGCTTCAAAGATTCAATAAGCTAAGTGTTGGGCGGGAACTGAGAATGATTGAGCTTAAAAAGGAAGTAAACGCAATGGCGCAAAAGGCAGGCCTGGAGCCGCCTTACAATCTTGATTTCGAAAAGAATTCTTTGAATGATGATGAAAAGGGAGCGGAATGAAAAGTTTTCCCTCTAGAAATAAATTGCACGTTGTAATTCTGATCTCTTTAATTCTGCCTTTAACAGCCGGTTTTTCAGCAGGCTTAATATACGGTAAAACGCTTTTTATTTACGGCCAAGTGCATGAGTATTTCGAAATATTGGGTATATCTATTTGCCTAGGTGTAGCGGTATTAGTAATGCTTAGGCTTCGCTATGAAGATCCCTCGGTATATTTAATATGGATTGTTTTTGCTCTGCTTGGTATAGGGTTAATAAACGGCATACATGCAGTAATTGATTTCGGCCCCAATTGGAGCTGGCTGCAGCAAACAGCCACATTACTTGGCAGTTTAATGTTTGCTTTTGTTTGGCTGCCTGTGCCTAAATTAATAAGAAAGCGGAAATTTACCTCTGCCGTTATATTTGTAATTTTAACCGCTGTGGTTATATCGACATTATTTATATTCTCCAAATTACTTCCGGAGCCCGTAAATGCTTCTGGGTACACAATGGCAGTTAAAATCTTTAACATTGCGGCAGGGACCGGCTTTTTACTTTCCTCAATATTTTTTATAAAGAGATATATAAACAAACCTGCAAATGAAGATCTTGCCTTTATAGGATTTACTTTGCTCTTAAGCATATCAAGCTTAATTTTCGGTTATACAAAGCTCTGGACGGCAGAGTGGTGGGTATTGCATTTTGTAAGGCTTACCGGATATATAATACTTTTTACATCGGCATTTCATTATTTAAAAATGCTGTTCGGTTTTATTTCGGATCAATTGCACGATCTGAAAATTCATACATTAACCCTGGAAAGCGAAAATGTTAAACGGCTCCGGACGGAAGACGAGCTTCGGAAAAATAAAATAGTTCTGGAACGTTTGGTTGAGGAGCGTACAAAAGAATTAGCCGTTACAAATGAGAAGCTGCTTGAGAATGTTTCAAAACAAAAAATGATAAATAAAGAACTAAACAATCTTAGGCTGGCTGCATTAAACTTAACCGAAGATACCCTAGATTCTAAAATGAAAGCCGACAATTTAAATGAGGAGTTGAGCAGAGAAATTTCCGGTAGGATAGCTGCAGAAAAAAAACTTATCAAATCCAATGAGAAGTTTCGCCTGCTTTCTAATATTGCCGGTGAACTGCTTGCCTCGGATGACCCGCAAAGCCATGTAGCTAAACTGTGCAGCGATGTAATGAATTACCTGGACTGCCAGTTTTTCTTCAATTACCTTGTGCAGGGAAAAAATAACGATTTACTTTTGAATGCATACGGAGGTATACC